>NZ_JAKZGV010000009.1:0-124464 GCF_022557375.1 Shewanella sp. MM_2022_3 | reverse complement strand
TTAGTCGAATTTACTACATATAAATAGAGGTTATTAGTACATTTGGGTGATGGCATTCATACGGTAACTAGTCAAAATGGGCTATGTTAATGAGATGTATGCTGAGATTTAAGCAGATTTCATTAAGCCGGATAAAAAGATAATGAAATACTTTTCAGGGAGAAGAGTAAATTGGGTACTATCAATGAGTTAGTATTTTTACATCAAGTGGCGGCGCCTTGTCATCTAGCGATACTTGCTGAATCTATCGGATTGAAAACACGGATCGTTAAACATGCCTCAGAGTTAGAGTTAGATTTAGACAAAGGGCATCGCAGCTTTTGTTTAATCGCCCAGAAAGGTGCGGCCTTAGACAATAAAGGGATCCCTTTGCTGGCATCTCGTCTTGTCCCCCATATTCCTGTGGCTCTGTATCAAGTTGAGCGCAATTCCTTAGATCAAGAGTCAGCTATGCTGCTTGGCATACGCGGACTACTGTTTACTGACCAGCGTATGGATTTGATGTTGACCGGATTGCGTAAAATGGTTGCCGATGAGCTTTGGTACGATAGAACTTTGCTCAGTAAGATGTTTCGTCGCGTAGTGCAAAAGTTGGATGGACAACATGATATGCCTGCCGACACTGTGGCCATGCTGCAAGCGCTTACCTCTAGAGAAAGAACCATCATTCAATTCGTTTCCAGCGGCGCGAGAAATAAGGAAATTGCCCATCGTCTTTGCATCAGTGAGCACACGGTAAAGGCGCATATTTCATCGATTTTCCGTAAAACCCAGTCACGAAATCGTGTCGAGTTATTAAGGTGGGCTCAGACCTATCAAACCCATTTTGAGTTTTGTAGTTAAGCCTTTGTTTGTGATACCCAAACCATAAGACGAATAGCGATGTACTTTTGCGTGTGATAGGCAAATAAAAACGGGAACATTATCAATGTTCCCGTTTTTATTTAGTCGCCTTCAACTTGAAGGCGACTCATATTTAAAGATTAGTATTGCACAACAGTCGCAACGTTCATATCACCATTTTGGGTTACGCTGATGCTGTTGTTGTTACCCGCTTGTGAGCCTAATACTAAGTTGTCATTACCTGTTTGGGAGATCATTAGGCTGTTGTTGTCACCACTCACGCCAAATGAGTTGGCAGCAAATGAACTACCGCTATCACCACCGACCCAGTTGCCGTTACCCGCTTGAGTGATTTCTGCTGAGTTTTCATCACCTTCGATGATTAAATCGATAAGGTTCAGATCGCCACGGTGTTGCAGTGCAGTTACATCGGCGTTGTTACCTGTTACGCTAATGATGGTCTCGTTTTGATCACCATCTTGCTCAACATCCACTTCGTTGTCGCTACCCACGGCATCCACATAAGCGAAGTTCGCATCACCTTCTTGGCTGATTTCGATGCTGTTGTCCTCACCTGTTGCGAAGGCAACCAGCTCGTTGTTATCACCTTTAGAGGATAAGTCGAAGTCGTTGTCAGTACCGTAAGCGCCAAAGGTTGCGAAGTTAGCATCACCACGTTGTTTTAAGTCTACGTCGTTGCTATCGCCCCATACTTGGAACTCTGCACCGTTGCTGTCGCCTTTTTGCTTGATGGCAATATCATTATCATCACCTTGAATATCAGCAACTAAAGAATCACCAACTGTGTTGCTATCACCATCTTGAGCGATGTCGATAGTGTTATCATCACCCGTAGTCATAGAGAGGTAAGCAATGTTATTGCTGCCTTCTTGCTTCATGCTGATATCGTTTTCGCTACCGGCTAAGGCGTAAACAAAGCCAGTGTGGTTATCACCTTTTTGGTAGATATCAACACTGTTGTCGTTACCAGCGATGCCTTTGGCTGCACCAAAGTTATTGTTACCAATTTGTTCAACTGATACGTCGTTGTTGTTACCCACGTTGGCAGTCAGATCGAGTGCAATTAGACCCGCTTGGTTGCTGTTACCGTATTGTTTGATATCACCGTCGTTGTTGTCGCCTTGAACACGGAATACGGCAAGGTTTTCATCACCTTCTTGCTCAACAAATGCACTGTTTTCTGTGCCAGTGATTTCAACATAGCTTTCGTTCAGCTCACCTAATTGGCTAACTGAAACAAGGTTGTCGTTGCCCACGACATCGTTGCTGCTTTGGTTGAAGAAGCCGTCTTGAGTCACTTCAACTTCGTTATTATTGCCTTCCACATCAACAGAGGCTACGTGCCAATCTGTTTGTTGGCTAACAGTCACTTTGTTAGCATCGCCAGTTGAGTTGACTTGTGCTTCATGCCACACACCGTCTTGTAATATGGTGGCAACTTGGTCGTTACCCGTTTGGGTTACTGCTGCTGCGTTAATGACACCAGTTTGAGCGACTAAGGTATCTTGACCTTGGCCTGTTTGCTCAACGCTGATTTCGTTGACTGTGCTTGCTGCTAGCGCATTACCACTTAATCCCGCAGTAATGGCTAATGCAATCAATGACATTTTTGCTTGTGATTTCATGTGACTCTCCCTGTTTAATACTGAGTTATTGAGATTGCGGCACCGTCCGCAATCTGTTGAATCGAAAAATTGCCGCTTCCTAGCTGGTTCAATTGCACCAGGTTGTCATTACCAATCTGGGTAATCGAAGCCATATTTTTAGTGCCGACTTGTCGTAGTTGGACTTCATTATTGGTTCCAATCTGTGTCACAAGCGATACGTTATCGTTACCCGCTTGCGTCACATAGGCGCTGTTATCGTTCCCTGATTGAAACACGATCCCTTGGTTTGCCGTGCCTTGCTGCACTAGGTCGATAAGATTATCGCGCCCTGAAAGCTCAATTAGCGCCTGCAGTGTGACGGGCAATTCACTGACATCTGCCGCATGGGATGATGTCAGGCAACTACATATCAAGAGCAGCAGTACCAAAAAGCGTGTTAATGGATTTGGCACAAGTGACTCCTTGCATGTATTGGTGTTTTGGTCAGAGCACAGACTCCTTCCAACTCAGGCATCAAGGTACGAGCCATAGTGCTTAGAGACAATTGGCCAAAAGGGTATTTATTTTTGAGGTGTAATTTAAATGCTAACCAGATTAACTTTTGTTAATTCCATGAATATCTTGTTTTTTGTCGATAAAACCCTGCGTTTAGGCGGTATTTACCTCACCGAGTTGGTCTAGTAGTTAAGTTGTATTTAGCGTGCAGCGTCTTTTTTAAATTGAAACATTATGGCAACAATTTGCAGGCAAACATGCTGGAAATTCGTCGTTTTTATCCATTTCACTTTGAATGGTTGCTGCGTAATTGCCGTTCCAGAATTTCAACGTAAAGGACTATAGGAAGCTTAAGTATGTCAATAAAACTCTCACCATTGGCGTTAGCAATTGCAGGAGCGATGACGTTGTCAGCGGTGCCTGCAATGGCAAAAGATGCACCAGTCTATGAAAAAGACGCCATCCTTGTGGTGTACAAAGATAATGTGACTAAAGCCGAACGTGCAGCAGCACAGCGTTTAATTCGCGGCACCTTAACCGATGCAAATGCTGATGGCGTAGACGATAAATTCCAGCATTTACTCAATGGTAAACTTGCCCGTTTAGCCCTGCGTAAAGGCGCTAATATTGAAGATGCGATTAAGGTGATTAGTCGTCATCCTGCGGTAAAATATGCAGAACCCAACTACATTCTTCAGGCGATAGGTACGCCCGATGATCCAAGCTTTGCTAGCCTGTGGGGCATGAACAACACTGGCCAAAATGGCGGTAGTGCCGATGCAGATATCGACGCGCCAGAGGCTTGGGAAATCACCACGGGTAGCTCGGATGTGGTGATTGGGGTTATCGATACTGGGGTTGATTACAATCACCCAGATTTGCAAGCCAACATGTGGGTTAACGCTGGCGAAATTCCAGGTAATGGTATCGATGACGATGGTAACGGCGTGATCGATGATATTCACGGTTACAGTGCGGTAAATGATAACGGTAACCCAATGGATGGTAATGGTCACGGTACTCACGTATCAGGCACTATTGGTGCTAAAGGCAACAATGGTGTGGGTGTCGTTGGGGTGAACTGGGACGTTAAAATTGCCGCCTGTCAGTTCCTTGATGCCGATGGTTATGGTTCTACAGCTGGCGCTATTGCATGTTTAGATTACTTTACGGATCTGAAGGTTAACCATGGCGTGGATATCAAAGCCACCAACAACTCTTGGGGCGGCGGTAGCTTTAGCCAAGCATTAAAAGATGCGATTGAAGCGGGTGGTGAAGCAGGCATTTTATTCGTTGCAGCAGCGGGTAATGACGCGGTCGATAACGATGCGAGCCCACATTATCCCTCAAGCTACGATTCTGACGTTGTCCTCTCGATTGCAAGTACGGATCGTAATGACCGTATGTCAGACTTCTCACAATGGGGTTTAACTAGCGTCGATATGGGAGCACCAGGCTCCGCGATTCTCTCTACTGTTCCAGGTGGTGGTTACGCGACGTATTCTGGTACCTCTATGGCTACTCCACATGTCACGGGCGCCGCAGCTCTGGTGTGGTCATTAAATCCAGATCTCTCACCAGTAGAAATGAAATCCTTACTGATGGCATCAGGTGATGCTAATGCAGATTTAACGGGTAAAACCGTGGCTGGTACTCGCCTCAATGTGGCTAACGCACTCGAGCAGGCTAACCCATCTCCTAGCTACAAGTTTACCGTATCGCCAGTATCACAATCTGTCGAAGCGGGTAGCACTGCAAGCTATAACTTTAGTGTTGGTAGTGTTGCTGGATGGGAAGGCGATGTGGCGCTTTCTGTCTCTGTTTCTCCAGCGCTAGAAGGTGTGTCCTTATCAGCCTCAACTGTTTCTGCTGGTGGTTCATTTACCTTAGATGTTGCGACAACGGCGCAAACAGCTTGGGGTGATTACAGCATTACAGTAACAGGTACCGATGGCACCATTGAAAAGGCTAAAGTCGTTTCACTGAATGTGTTCCCTCAAGGATTAAATGACTTTACCTATGGCAATGAGAATGCTGTTGCTATCCCTGATAACAATGCTAGTGGTATTGTGAGCACGATTGAAGTTACTGATGATGTGCAGATTTTTGGCGTGACCGCCGATGTCAATATCAGCCACACTTGGATTGGTGACTTACGCGTTGTGTTAACTTCACCAGCAGGTACTGAAGTGGTTCTACATAACCGTGATGGCGGCAGCGCTGACAACATTGTTAAGAGCTGGGACTTAAGCGCGTTTGATGGTGAAAACGCACGGGGTACTTGGTCATTATCAGTAGATGACAATGCAGCGGCTGACACTGGTACTCTTAATAACTGGGGCTTAGTGATCAGCGGCTTAGGCGAAGCATCTCCAGCGGCACCAGTGGCGGGCTTCGAGTATGCAGTTGAAGGTTTAAGTGTCGCCTTTACTAACACTAGTACCGATGCGAATGATGATATCGTGAGCTACAGCTGGGATTTTGGTGATGGTTCAACTTCAACTTCAACTGAAATGAACCCTAGCCATGTATTTGCTGCGGCAGGTACTTACACTGTGGCCCTCACTGTGACTGACTCAATGGAACACAGCAATACTGTGACCATGGAAGTTCAAGTTTATGAGCATAGTATCAACGCATCCGTCACTCGCGCATTGGTATCACGCCGTGGTAGCGCTATGGTAGATATTGAATGGGATAGTGCATTAGGCGAAAGTGTTGCTCTATACCGTGACGGTCAGTTAGTGGTGACAACTGAGAACGATGGCAACTATCGTGATCGCTTCACTACGTCTGCATCAAGTGTGACTTATCAAGTATGTGAAACCACTGGAACGTTATGTTCTGCACCAGTAGTAGCACAATTCTAATTTAGTCCTTAAAAATGAAGGCGACCGAAAGGTCGCCTTTTTGCTTTCAACCCCTAAACTAGCTGTTTAGTCGGTAGTTACCATTTACGTTTAATGCTCAACTAATGCGTGTCATTTTTTTGGGGTTCTTCGTGTTCTACATCGGCATTTATTTGGGTTTTTCTATCCGATAATTGCTGTATAAGTTGGCTATTGATTGTGGTGAGTTTATCAAAATGATCATTAATCTTACTCAGTTGCTTTAAATAATCGGGATCACTTTTGTCTTTATTTTGCCAATATCGCTGCCGTTCTAGTTTCTGTAATTCACTGGCCCTTAGGATTTCAAAATAGCTATTCTCTTGTTTTAGGCTATAGATTTCACCGTCGAGTAATTGCAGCAGTTTCTTTGGGGGTAAGGAGTGATTATTTAACAAAGCTTGCAATGGGTCTACTTTGGTTTCACGTTTATCCGAATCAATTTCGTTGCTAATACCCAACTGATATTCAATTTTATGCTGACTGTATTCCTGCGGACAGGCGATTTGGCTAAAGATGACTTTATCGCCTTTGCGACATTTATAGACGGTATTTGCGAGCGCCGTGAGAGGCAAAAGCATACAAATAAGAGTCACTATGAGTCTTGCCATTCGACGACAAATCCTTTGTATACGCAATGAATGAAGTTATCACAATGGGTATTAAGCTAGAGTTAAATGGAGTTGTCTCACTTATCTCCCTTTAAACTTTAGCAGTTATAAATCCATGTAGTATAAACATATGTTACTTAACGTTAACATTGGTGAGTACTATGGCGTAAGTGAAAGAATAAAACCAGTTTTTTGACACTGGAATTTATTTGACGCTTCACTGGAACGCCAGCAATACCAGCGTTCTGAGGTAATAAAAAAGGAGCCTAAGCTCCTTTTCTCAAATCTTAAATAGATGTTTAGCGATCAAAGCGCAGATTATCAATAAGACGCGCTTTACCTAAGTAAGCGGCCGCCAAAATCACCAGTGCTTGGTCCGTAGCTTCCGCATGGGCCAGCGTGGTGGCATGGCGAACTTCTAAATAATCCGGTGTAAAGCCAGCGGCGATAAGGCTCGCTTTGGCTTCTGCGGTGACTTGTTCGATACTCACGCCTTGCTTGATGCCTTGTGCCATGGCATCAATCGCTTTTTTCAGTGCGGGCGCTGCGGCTTTTTCTTCCGCCGTCAGGTAGCCATTGCGTGAACTCATGGCTAAGCCCGAGGCTTCACGAATTGTATCTACACCGATAATTTCAATCGGCAGCGACAAATCCTCAACCATAGTGCGGATCACTAACAGTTGTTGATAATCCTTGTTGCCAAAGAACGCGACATCGGGCTGCACTATGTTGAACAGTTTACAAACGATGGTCGCGACGCCACGGAAGTGGCCGGGACGACTAGCACCGCAGAGTACATCGGAGATCCCCGGTACTTCAACATAGGTTTGCTGCGCTAACCCTTTGGGGTAAATAATCGCCGGTGTTGGGGTAAACAACAGCTCGGCGCCCGCTGCGGTTAAGGCTTGGCTATCGGCCTCTAAGGTGCGCGGGTAGGCATCGAGATCTTCATTTTGCCCAAACTGCATGGGATTGACGAAGATAGACACGACTACATGATCGCATTTTTTCGCCGCTTCTTTCACTAAGGTGATGTGTCCCTGATGGAGATTGCCCATGGTCGGCACAAAGGCGACAGTCTCGCCCTTGGCACGCCATGCTCGCACTTGAGTACGAATATCATCGATATGGGCGCTAGTGATCATTAACTCTTACCTTGCTAAAACCTAAAATGAGTAGTCTGTGTGCTTAGCACAATTTAGCTTTATGAGTGCTAGCACTCTTAGTTGAACGTGTGATCTGCACTCGGGAAGGTGCCATTGGCCACTTCTTCAATATAAGCGCGAACCGCCGAGCGGATTTCGCCCGTTTGCTTGAGGTAGTTCTTTGAAAAACGTGGAATATAACCACTCGAAATACCAAGCACGTCGTGCATCACCAGAATCTGACCATCGGTGCTGGCGCCCGCGCCAATGCCAATTACAGGGATAGTTAATGCTTGAGTAATGGCGGTAGCAAGCGATGCTGGAATACATTCAACCACTAACAGCTGCGCGCCTGCCGCCTCTAAGGCCTTAGCTTCATCGAGAATGCGCTGGGCATTTTCAGCATCGCGGCCCTGCACTTTAAAACCGCCAAAAACGTGTACCGATTGCGGGGTGAGGCCCAAGTGGGCGCAGACAGGAATACCGCGCTCGGTCAGTTTAGTAACCGTTTCGAGTAACCAGTGACCGCCTTCCAGCTTGACCATATTGGCACCCGCCTGCATGAGTGCGGTGGCGTTTTCCATGGCTTGTTCTGGCGTGGCGTAACTCATAAACGGCATGTCTGCGATCAGCAGTGATCGCTCGATACCGCGACGCACACAACGAGTGTGATAGGCGATTTCGGCTGTCGTGACGGGCAGCGTATCATCGTGGCCTTGCAGAACCATTCCCAAAGAATCGCCGACCAGTAGCACATCGATGCCTTCGCCGTCGAACGCGCTGGCAAAGCTGGCATCATAGGCTGTCAGAGCGGTGAATTTTCTACCTTCCTGTTTGTATTTCAACAGGGTTGAGCTAGTAACTTTAGACATATGGGTGATCTTCAAACCAAATGGAAGTGGTGTTATAAGCTAACTGGGGGCTGACTTCAATGATCATTGCCCAGTAGTTGTAACTCGGCCAAGAATTTTTCACTGATAAGGCTGTGTAGCGGCGTTTTACAGGGCAACACGAGATCGGGCGCAATGGCAGCTAAAGGAACTAGCACAAAGCTACGTTCTTTCATGCCGTAGTGCGGCACTTTGAGTCTGGGCTCATCGATAATGGCGTCGCCATACAAGAGTAAGTCTAGATCTAATGTTCTGGGCCCCCAACGCTCTTGGCGTACACGGCCTTGCGTATTTTCAATGTGTTGCAGTGCATCTAATAAGGCCAGCGGGGGCAGCTGAGTTTCAAAGCCTGCGACAGCATTAATATAGTCAGGTTGCACAACCTCACCCATTGGCGTTGAACGGTAATAGGGAGATACCCTAAGACTTTGATTTTCAGCCAAGGTGGACAAGGCCGCTACGGCATTGTCCAGCTGTGCTTGGGGATCTTCAAGATTCGCTCCAAGGGCGACAAACACTTGAGTCATTATTCTTCGGCTTTGGCTGCACTTGGGCGGCGACGGCGACGCTGAGGTGAATTGCGATTACGGCTGCTCGAGGCTTTATTACCGCTGCGGGCAATCGCCAAACGCTCGGTTTCATCCGCTTCAACAAACTGTTGCCACCAGGCTGCACTCTTGGCCAGATTGCCCCCTTCGACTTCGCCACGCAGTAACAGTAAGTCGTATGCCGCTCTAAACTTCGGATGCTCTAACAGTTTAAAGGCGCGCGTGCCTTGGCTGCGCTCAAAGCGAAGTTGTAGTTGCCAGATATCCTTGGCTGGTGTGCTAAAACGGCGAGGAATACTAATGGTTTGGCATTGCTGCTCCATCACATCGCCCATGGCGGCGAAAAAGGCATCATATAAAGTAAGGCCACTTTCAACAGCAATATCTTCGGCGCGTTGGCGCAGTGGATACCAGAGAATCGCCGCATAGAAAAACGATGGCGTGACGGGCTTATCTTCATTAACACGATCATCCGTACTCTTCATGATGGCTTGCACCATCTTCATTGCCGGACCTTTAGGCGCTTCTTTTAATAGGGCGTCAACCTGAGGAAATAAGGGCGCAAACAGTTTATATTCCTGCATCATCTCAAAGTTTGCCATGGCTTTGCCGGCGAAGAAGAGTTTGAGCACTTCTTCATACATGCGGGCGGCAGGAATATCTTTGAGCAGTGGTGCTAACTGTTTGATTGGTTTAGCAGTTACTTCATCAATTGTCATGCTGAGCTTAGTGGCAAAACGCACGGCTCTGAGCATTCGCACTGGATCTTCGCGGTAACGGGTTTCGGGATCGCCAATCAGTTTTAAGGTTCCAGCCTTAAGATCTTCCATCCCACCGCCATAACTGCGGATAGAGTAGTCGCTAATATCGTAGTAAAGGGCGTTAACGGTAAAATCGCGGCGCTCTGCGTCTTCATCGATTTCTCCATAAACGTTATCCCTAAGTAAACGTCCTTCGGCATTAGCTTTAGATATTTTTTCGTTGCTTTCACCGTGGTGGCCACGGAAAGTCGCCACTTCAATCACATCGCGGCCAAATACAATATGGGCGAGGCGGAATCGACGACCAACAACACGGCAATTGCGGAACAGTTTTTTGATTTCTTCCGGCGTTGCATTGGTAACTACGTCAAAATCTTTCGGTTCAAGCCCAAGGAGCAAATCCCGTACACCCCCACCGACTAAATAGGCTTGGAAACCAGCTTTATTCAGTCGATATAGTACCTTAAGCGCATTTTCACTGATTTGCTTTCGGGAAATGGTGTGCGCATCCCGAGGCACGATCGCCAAGCTTAAGCCGCCAGATGTGAGTTCGGGCGTTTGGGGTTCAATCTGAGCTGGAGTTGGAGCGGTCGTTTTAGGCGCGTCTTCAAATAGCTGCTTGCAGAATTGGCTAATACGGCGAAAAATGGGACACCTCGGAATGTATCTGTTATGTGATTAAAAATCTGGCGGCTATGATATACCAATTGCGTCCCGATGGGTATATCGCGATTTTTGAGCTATGCCACGACTTAGCGCTGATAACATGATGCTTTTAGGTCGAGAACTTGCCCGTCAGGCTTTAAG
The DNA here is from genome assembly GCF_022557375.1 of Shewanella sp. MM_2022_3. NCBI lineage: Bacteria > Pseudomonadati > Pseudomonadota > Gammaproteobacteria > Alteromonadales > Shewanellaceae > Shewanella > Shewanella sp. MM_2022_3. The sequence goes on along the minus strand of NZ_JAKZGV010000009.1, from coordinate 113,848 downwards.
GGGCGATCAGGATTTCCCGCTGTTTAGGGATTGCCGTCAGTTCAAACTGGGCCACTGCCTGGGCCAGCATTTGCGGGGCAGTTGTGAGCTCTACTGGTGCTTGGCCCAAAAAGGCGAGGGCTGCATTGAGACTCGCTTGCGGATGCTGTTTATCGATAGCCTGCGCGTGATTTTGTTTTGACAGCTTAAAACCCGGACTTAAACTGGCGAGCGGTAAGTGCAACCACTGCGGCGCGGTTAGACCAAAGGTTTGATATAAGCTTAATTGGCGACAACTGGCTTCGATTAAATCGTAGCCCCGCACCACCTCGGTAATGCCTTGGTAGGCGTCATCCAGCACTACGGCGAGTTGATAGGCATAAAGTCCATCACTACGTTTGATAATAAAATCTTCAGCAGCAAAGGCCCGATCTACAATCACTTTTCCCATCAGGTTATCGGTAAACTCGGCCACTTGAGCGCGATTAACTAGCCGAACCGCACCACTGTGATGTGGCGTGGCTAACCGATGGCAGCGGCCATCGTAAATCCCACCCATGGCTTGAATTTGTTTGCGGCTGCATTGGCAGAAGTAGGCGTTATCCTCAGCGAGTAACTCATCGAGTTTGGCCTGATAGGCCTCGGTGCGCGCACTCTGGTACAGCACCGCATCGTCCCATTCGAAACCATAAGCCTCTAAGGTGCGTAAAATATCATCGGCGGCGCCTGCAACTTCCCTAGGTGGATCAATATCCTCAACGCGTATTAACCACTTTCCTCCCTCTGAGCGCGCCCGCAGATAACTACCAAGGGCCGCGACTAGCGAGCCAAAATGCAATGCTCCTGAGGGCGAAGGCGCAAAACGGCCAACATAAGGATGTAAAGCGGAAGTGTTGAAAGAGTGAGTCGCCATCATAGGAATTTGCAGGAATAACCAGTCAAAGTGGCTGTATTTTAGGGGGATACTAACAAAAAGCGAAGTGAAACGAGAGGATGTTTATGCAAGATGCACAAACAAGTAGGCGGGGAACTCCCCGCCTAGGATGGCCGATTAACCCGCCATTTGCTTCTCTTTGATCTCTGCAAGCGTTTTACAGTCGATACACTGATCGGCTGTTGGACGCGCTTCGAGACGGCGAATGCCGATTTCGATACCGCAAGAATCGCAGAAGCCAAAATCGTCTTCTTCGATTTTCTGGAGAGTTTTTTCGATCTTCTTGATCAGTTTACGTTCTCTGTCACGCGCACGTAATTCGAGACTGAACTCTTCTTCCTGCGCTGCACGGTCCACAGGATCGGGAAAGTTTGCTGCTTCATCCTGCATATGACTCAGAGTACGGTCGACCTCCTCACGCAACTGATTGCGCCAAGCTTCAAGAATGATCTTGAAGTGACCCAGTTGCTTAGCGTTCATATACTCCTCACCGGGTTTTTCCTGGTAGGGACTTACACCTGCGATAGCGAGTACGCCAAGTTTTTTGGTGCCTTCAGGCATAACGCATCTCCTGTCATCATTTGCGTTTGTAGGGCGTCCTTAAGAACGGCCGCTATCTATATCAGAATCTTTACAACGAGGCAAATTTTTCGTTTCACCTTGACAGAATTTTTTGACTGCCTTCGCTAATTGAAATGAAAAAGTATTTTACTCAATCTTAACATCATACTCGGACTGGGCATGATTGGGCCAGATGTATCTCATCGGGGGATATTTCGCAGCGATACGCTAGCACTTCTACACCTGATAAAATAGCTTTTTTCAATAGGTTAGAATACTCAGGGTCAATGTGTGCCGCTGGTGCCACACTAATAATGTCAGTATGTTGCACCACAAATAGCAATACGGCTCTGTGCCCAAGGCTGGCCATGTGCATTAATTCCCGCAGATGTTTTTGGCCGCGAAGACTCACTGCATCGGGGAAATAACCTTGTCCATCTTCAAGCAAAGTACAACTTTTGACTTCTATATAGCAGGCGGGTTTTTGAGCAGCTTCCAGCAAGATATCGATACGGCTATTTTCATCTCCGTACTTCACTTCGCGACTTAAGCTGTCGTAACCTTTAAGTTCAGTGATAATACCTTTATTAAGTGCCTCCTCGACTAGGGCGTTGGCATTGCCCGAATGAATACCAATAAGGCCACCTGTTGGTGTAGTCATTAACTCCCATGTGTTGGCATATTTGCGCTTAGGGTTGCTGGAGGTAGAAAACCACACTGTTTCACCGGGGAATAGGCAGTTGCGCATTGAGCCAGTATTGGGGCAATGCAGGGTGATTTCACTGCCGTCTTCGAGTTGAATATCGGCGAGAAAGCGTTTGTAGCGCTTAAGTAGCTTTCCCGATTTCAGTGCTGGAGTAAAGTGCATGTGATCCCTGTAGCTAGTTGATTCTGGCTCCAAAGACTAACAAATTTCGCAAATGTTTACAGATTTTACCTCGGTAACTTAGGCCGATGGCTTTCAGTCCTTGCCTGCTAGCAGTAAACTGCCGCCAACCCCGTTGTATTGTGTGTACCCCAAAAGCCTGAGGATGCAGGACGTCTCACCTCAACTTGCATGGGTATAAGAGCAAGAACAAATTAAAATAAGGACCCCTCATGAGTGAACGTAAAGTGACTGAAGTGATGAGAGTTGAGTTAACCAAAGATACCCCAGCAGCCCATTGGGGCAAAGCCGATGTGACCTTCAATGGCGAAGGCGCATTAGTCCACTTAGGTGGCGGCGATGAGTTACGCCAAATTCAAATGGCGGCGCGTAAATTACGTAATCAAGGGATTAATACCGTCGCATTGGTGGGTTCTCTTTGGGATCTAAATAGCCAATGGGTCTTCGCCCAAGGTTTTGCCACAGCCAAACCCGGTTACAAGATCCAATGGTGCGGCGATGAAGTTGTGCAAGCCGAGTTACAATGTCGCTTAGAAGTCGCGACATTTGCCCGTCAACTGATCAACGATACTCCTGAAAATCTGTCGCCAGTGAAATTGGCGCAGCAAGCGGCCAAATGGTTAGCCGAACTCGGTGGTGCAAAGGTCAGTTACCGTATTATTGAAGGTGAAGCATTATTAGCAGAGCAATGGATTGGTATTCATGCTGTAGGTCGCGGCAGTGAGCGTCCACCTGCGATGTTAGAGCTAGACTTTAACCCGCTGTCAGCCGATGCTCCAGTATCTGTTGCCTTGGTCGGTAAAGGGATTACCTTCGACTCCGGCGGTTACAGCATTAAAGCTTCTGAAGGCATGCTGGGCATGAAGTGTGATATGGGCGGCGCCGCCACTGTTACTGCCGCTTTAGGTTTGGCGATTAAATCGGGCCTGAACAAACGCGTTAAGTTATTCCTCTGCTGCGCTGAAAACCTGATCAGCGGCCGTGCCTATAAGCTGGGTGATATCCTCACCTACAAAAATGGCGTCACAGTTGAAGTGGTTAACACCGATGCCGAAGGGCGTTTAGTGCTGGCCGATGGTCTGCAAGCTGCTTCTGCGACGGGTGCTCCTTTTATTATCGATGCGGCAACCTTAACTGGTGCGGCGGTAATGGCGGTGGGCTCTAACTACAACGCGATTTTCTCGCCACAGACTGAAGTGTTACAACTGGCGCAACAAAAAGCCTCGACAGTAGCCGAGCGTGTATGGCCATTGCCATTGGATCCTTGGCATAAAGACATGTGTCCATCGGCTTATGCTGACACGGCAAACAGCCGCCCAGTGAAAGGTGGTGGTGCGGGCGGTGCCTCGAATGCGGCCGGCTTCCTGTGGCGTTTTGTTTCGCCAGAAGCCAAGTGGTTACACGTGGATTTAGCGGCCGCCTTCGAAGATTCTGCTTCTGCACTATGGGGCGCTGGCGCGACCACCCACGGCGTGCTGACCATCAGCGAGCTGATTAAAGGCTAAGTTTGCTTTCGCGACTGAGTTTGCTTTTGCGGCTAAGCTTGCAAGTAAAGCTTCTTATTGTATTAAAACCGCCTTCGGGCGGTTTTTTATTGCATAAAATTAAAGCGTGGGCAGTATGAGTCTTTATATGTTTATTTTATGATTCAGCGTATTAGCGGTTGGCTATGGTTATGGCCACAGCTAGGGCTAGGGCTATTTATCGGGATGACTATGCTAAGGATACGTAAAGCAACGCAATTAGATGCTAAGGCTTGCTGGGACATTCGCAATGCGGCGATTAATAAAGGCTGCGCCGGATTTTATGCTCAAGATGACTTGCAGATTTGGATGCAGGGCGAATTGACCGAATCTTTTCGTCGTATGGTGGGCGCGCATTTTTATGTGGCTGAAATCCTTGATGATGAGACTCAAGAAGGCACTTTGGTTGGTACCATTATGCTGGATGAACCCTATGCTCAGGTCGAGGCGCTGTTCGTTGCTCCCGAGGCGATGGGCTTAGGTGTCGGCAAGTCGTTACTGCAATTTATTGAAACAAAAGCCTTTAACTTAGGCATCGCCCAATTGCGATTAGAATCTACCCTCAATGCCGTGGGGTTTTATCGCCACTACGGTTTCGGCGGTGAAGGTTTTGAGGAAGAATCTATCTATTGCTCACCCCGCGGTATCGCCTTGGAATGTATGGTGATGTATAAAAATCTGGTTTGCTAGGACGCTGCAAAAAAACGCTGTTGCTAGAATCTAGGGCGTTGCTTTGCAACTGAGAGAGCGCTTGGCTGCTAGAACCTAGAACCTAGAACCTAGAACCTAGAACCTAGAACCTAGAACCTAGAACCTAGAACCTAGAACCTAGAACCTAGAACCTAGAACCTAGAACCTAGAACCTAGAACCTAGAACCTATTTGGTTCAGCGGTGCTGACATACTCAAGGGAATCAACAGTTCAAGCATTGAAGTGGAATTAACTGCTACAACTAAAAGCTTTGAAGGGGTTGCTGACATACCCAAGAGAATCAACAGTTCAAGCATTGAAGTGGAATTAACTGCTACAACTAAAAGCTTTGAAGGGGTTGCTGACATACTCAAAGGAATCAACAGATCAAGCATGGATGTGGAATTAACAGCTAAGACTTAACGCTGAATGGGGTTGCTGGCATACCCAAGGGAATCAACAGATCAAGATGGGGGAATTAACTCCCAAGAGTATGCCAACTATCGTTCTTTCGCCTGAAATCCCGATGCCAATAAGATTAACTTCAATGGCTTAAATCAAACTTAATCTATTGCTCAAAAAGGCTTTATTTCATTAGCCTTTAGTCAAACGTTAACGCTATCTCAGTTCGCCTGCGGACTATTAAGCTGTTGGCGTTTTTCCATCAAATCCTTAATCAGCGGTGTAAGGATCAGCTCCATTGCGAGGGACATTTTGCCACCCGGCACCACCAAGGTGTTAACCCGTGACATAAAGGAGCCTTGGATCATGCTCAAATAATAGGGGAAGTCGACGTTGTTGATGCCGCGAAAACGGATCACCACAAAGCTTTCATCTAGGCTTGGAATATCTTTGGCGCTAAAGGGGTTAGAGGTATCTACCGTCGGCACCCGTTGGAAGTTGATATGGGTGCGCGAAAATTGCGGCGTCATATGCTTAATATAATCGTCCATGCTGCGGACGATTGAGCCCATGACTTTTTCGCGGCTATGGCCACGCTCCGATGTATCGCGAATGATCTTTTGGATCCACTCTAAGTTGACGATAGGCACCATGCCGATCAGCAAATCCACATGCTGGGCTACATTGGCATCGCCCGTTACTACGCCGCCATGTAAGCCTTCGTAATAAAGCATATCGGTGTTTTCGGGCAGTGGACGCCATTGGGTGAAGGTGCCAGGCATTTGGTTAAATGGCACGGCTTCGTCAAAGGTGTGTAAGTAGCTGCGGGTTTCACCTTGGCCCGTGGCGCCATAATCGCGAAAGCATTGTTCTAGGCGGGCAAAGTTATTGGCCTCGGGGCCAAAATAGCTCAGGTTACGATTCTCGGCTTGGGATTTACGGATCATCACTTCCATCTCTGCGCGGGTATAGTGATGAAAACTATCCCCTTCTACAAAGGCGGCATTGATTCCAAGTTGGCGAAAAATATGACTAAAGGCGGTAGTTGTTGTGGTGGTTCCTGCCCCAGATGAGCCTGTAACTGCAATAATTGGATGTTTTGCTGACATGTTTTCTACCTAGGCACCATAAAGAGCCGCTCAGTGGGAGCGATAAACCGTATAAGCTATTTATACGGCACAGGGATACTAATGGTCAATCTTGCCGTTTGGCCACTTGGTCAGCGTGACGAATGGCAAAGGACTCATCCTCTTCACTATATTCTAAGACAAGTTTACCTTGTTTAAGTGCTTGTTGGCATTGCACTATTGCGCCTGATAGTTCTTGCTCATCTAGGCTAGTAAAACTTCCATCTTCCACTTGCCCTAACAAATATTCACGGATCAAATTGACTAAGGTCTCTTTGGGGAGTTGGAGTAAGGCATCGTAGGGGATAAGCATTCGGGTTCCTTAAGGTGCCGATGACGCATCATTGGCGAGTAAAAAGTCTAAAATGCGCCGCTCTAAATAATAGCGTGGCTTCCATGGCGTGCCGCCTTCGATAAAACCAACATGGCCGCCATGGGCATGTAACTCATATTCCACATGTTCGGAAAGCTGGCTGGGATGCGGGATGACCTCATCCGTCATAAAGGGATCGTCCTTGGCATGCATAATTAGCGTAGGCTTAGTGATTCGGCTAACAAAGGGTAAGCCGCTGGCGCGGGTATAGTAATCTTCTACACCTAAAAATCCATGGAGCGGGGCGGTGACTTTATCGTCAAAGTCATAAAAAGTATTGAGATTAGCAACTTGGATTGGGGGCAAGGTCATAGTGCCAGCAAGCTCTGGATCATTAAGCTTTTGATTGACCTTATATTGTAACTGCTTGATTAAATGGCTTTGATACACCTTTGAAAAACCACTCTCTAAGCGTTTTGCACAGGCCGATAATTGCAGCGGCGCCGACACTACTACAGCGCGACTCAACAGGCTGTGCTCTTGATATTCGCCTTGATATTTGGTCAATACATTGCCGCCTAAGCTGTAACCTACTGCCAATAAAGGTGATTGCGGATAGGTTTGTTGCAGCTGGCTTAGGCTAAACTGCAAATCGTCGGTGTCGCCACTGTGGTAACTGCGGGCGAGACGATTGGCTTCACCTGAGCAGCTTCTATGATGGTGAACCACGGCGGCTAACTCTTGTTCTTTACAGGCTTGCAGAATGCGTCTGGCATAATGGGACTGGGCACTGCCCTCTAATCCATGAATGATAACCACAATGGGTTTACCGATTTCTGGCCTAGCTTGCCAATCTAAATCGATAAAATCGCCATCGGGAAGCTCGAGTCGCTGTCGCTTAAGCACAGGTTTGGCCACTTTAGTGAATACGGGCAAAATGGTTTGTACATGGGGACTTTTGGCCCACCAAGGCGGTGTAAAAGCGTTTGGCATGGGATCTTATCTTGGTATCAACTATTGCTGAAAATTAAAACGTGTGTTTAATTTAGGTTCGTGGTCATTGTAGCACAGTAATTTAACACTAAGCGTCTTGGGGAGACATTGATGAATAGACGAACCTTTTTACTGGGCGCGTTTGCTGGTACGGCGGCGATAGCCCTGGGGGTGGATCTTTATTCTCCCGAATTTAGTCTACCCGATGAAGGTGAAGGGAAAGACTACCGTTTATTATTTAGTGTGCTGTTACCTGTGATGCTCGATGGGGCTTTGCCCGATGTGGCAACCCATAAGGTGGCGGCGCAAAATCGCACCTTAGATGCTATTAAACAATCGATCGCAGTGCTGCCAGATGAACAGCAGGCCGAGTTATTTGAGCTACTCGATATGCTCGAGAATCGCCTCGGTTTACTGATACTCACCTCGAGTATGACACCGCTGCTAATGCGTTCTCCCACCGAACTGACCCAAATGCTGGAGAGTTGGCGTCACTGCTATTTTGCCTTGTTGCAGACGGCTTACTTAGGCTTGCGCGAATTAGTCATGGCAAGTTATTACGCCTGTCCTGAGCATTGGAGTCGACTCCACTACGCCAAGCCTGAATTGTTCAAATAGGCCGAATTTCTAATAATAACAATAATGTGAAGATGGAGTATTCCAAGTGGCAATCATAGATCCCATAGTGACAGGCTTAAATTCCGGTTGGTTACATACCGATGCCAGTCAGCTGCAAGAAAACCAACAATTTGAAGCCGATGTGGTGATTGTGGGCACGGGCGCAGGTGGCGGCGTTGCGGCGGAGATCCTCACTCAAGCCGGACTCAGCGTGATTATGATTGAAGCGGGGCCGCTTAAATCCTCCAGCGATTTTAATATGGAGGAGCGGGTCGCGTATCCGAATTTGTATCAACAGGCGGCGGCGATGAAAACCGCCGACAAAGCGATTGGTATTTTCCAAGGTCGCGCTGTGGGGGGCTCGACGACCATCAATTGGACCACCTCCATTCGTACACCAAAGGAAGCCTTAGCCTTTTGGGAACAGCATAAATCGGTAGCCGGACTCGATCCTGAAACCCTCGCGCCTTGGTTCGAGCAGATGGAGCAGCGGCTCAATATCCACGAATGGAATTATGAACCTAACCGCAATAACGGTGCACTCAAGCAAGGCTGTATCAATCTAGGTTGGGATTATACCGTCATTAAACGCAATGTGGCGGGCTGCTGGAATACTGGCTATTGCGGGATGGGCTGCCCAGTCAATGCCAAACAGTCGATGCTAGTCACGACAATTCCGAGTGCATTAGAGAAAGGCGCACAGCTGATTAGCCGTGCCAAAGTCGTTAAAATTGAACATCATAATGGCCAAGTCTTTGCCCTCAAGGCACAGGCGCTCGACGTTAATTTAAGGCCGACTGCGGTTGAGCTGCTGTTTAAAGCCAAACACTATATTTTGAGCGCTGGCGCTATCCACACGCCGACCTTAATGATGCGCTCTGAGGTGCCCGATCCCTACCAGTTATTGGGCAAACGAACCTTTTTACATCCCACTGTGCTTTCTGGCGGCGTATTTGCCGATGCGATTAATGCCCACAGCGGCGCACCTCAATCTATCTATTCCGATGAGTTTGTTTGGAAAAATGGCGCAGATGGCGAGTTAGGTTACAAGCTCGAAGTGCCGCCAGTGCATCCGATTTTGATCGCCTCTAAGACCATAGGTTACGGATTAAGCCATGCTGAGTTGATGGCGCAGTTTAATCAGTTGCAGGTGACTATCGCCTTGGTTCGCGACGGTTATCATCCCGACAGTCAAGGTGGACAAGTACATTTAACCCCAACGGGCTTTAGTTTGGACTATCCATTAACCGAGGCTTTTTGGCGGGCAGCGCGGCGAGCCTACGCCAGCATGGCCGAATTGCAATTTTCGGCAGGCGCATTAAAAGTGCTGCCTATCAGCGATGGTATGCCCTATTTGTCGTCATGGAAGGAAGCGAAAGAGAGCATAGCCCAAATGGACTTAGCGCCGCTAAAGACGGTGGTGGCCTCGGCCCATGTGATGGGTGGCTGTCCATTCGGCGAAGATGAAAAGCTCTCTATGGTCAATAGCTATGGGCAGTCACATTATTTGGATAATCTGTCGGTGATGGACGGTTCTATCTTCCCGACTAGCTTAGGTGCAAACCCACAGTTGTCGATTTATGGTATTACCGCTCGCAATGCCACCGCACTGGCGCAAAAGCTCACCGATGGTAAAGGCTGATATTTCCTCGGCCGCATAAGTCAGTCGCTAACACTTATGCGGTCTAAGCCTAATGAGTCGTCTGCTAGCGTTACATGGCGCTAATGGGTAAATGGCCAGTTTTTACTAAGATAATGGTTTCCTCTTCGACAAAAGGAAAATGGCCGCTCATATGGGGGCTGCGTATCCATGTGTGGCGCGGATATTCACCTAGCTCATCTTGAAACTTGCCCGATAACACTAAGATTTCTTCGCCACCAAAATGCCGATGGGGTTGAAATTTTTCTCCCTTAGGCCATTTCACTAATGCGGTATGTTGGTGCTCGAACTCGTGTAACGGCATGACTTGTAAGCCACCAATACCCGGTAACCATGGTGTCTGCTGAGTATTAATTCTGATCAGTTCGAGATCCCGCGGATCGAATTGGTTAAGTTTTACGAAAATCACGCAACCTGTTTGGCTAAAAGGAGCATGTTGGCTCCCGGGGGGATGGCGAAGATAACTACCCGCGGGATAATCACCGTTTTCATCGGAAAATACCCCTTCGAGCACAAGGATTTCTTCGCCCTGCGGATGCTGGTGGGTCGTAAACTGCGAGCCCGCGTCATATTTGACTATGCTGGTGGTGTGCCCTGATTCCTTAGCCTCCCGCTCCAGTGGTTTACGCCACACCCCTTGAGCAGGGCTTGGCAACCAAGGTTGCTGCTCAGTATCAATAACGATACGTTCACTAAAGTTCATATTAAGCATAGTGTTAGACCTGATTTAACCTTTTCTAATGATTAGTTATGTGTCGCTCGCAGTGCATTAACTCGCGAATTTAGTTGCGTCCTGCCATCACCCCACCATCAACATCCCAAATTGCGCCAGTTACCCAACTCGTATCATTGGATAACAAAAAGCACACGCTATTTGCCACATCGGCAGGAGTGCCGACTCGTCCAATTGGATGAAAAGCATCAAAGCTTGCAAGCACTTGGTCTCGCTCTTCCTTTGGAATAAAAGCGTTATAGATTGGCGTATTGACCACCGCAGGTGAAACCGCATTGACGCGAATATGCTTGTCCGCCAGTTCCATCGCTAAGTGTTGGGTTAATGCGTGTAACCCGGCTTTTGCCATCGAATACGCCGACGAAGGCGTGGCTTTAACCGCTTGTTTTGCCCACATCGAACCTATGTTCACTATACTACCACCGCCCGCATCGATCATCTTCTGGGTCACGGCTTGGGTAATTCTGAACAGCGCTTTATTTAACCCCATATACAGTTCGTAATCTGTTTCAGTGTGGTCAATAAAGGATTTGGGATTGAAATACCCCGCCGCATTGACGAGATAGCCGACCTTATGCTCAAGTTGGTTGATGTGTGTAATGAGTCGATTAAGATCCGCAGCTTGATAAAGGTTGGCTTGAAACCCCTCGACCTGTAACTCGGGGGTTGTATTTTCCTGTTTGAGCGCAGCGACGGCAGCAGTGAGTTTTTCTTGTTGATTACCCACGATAAGCACTGATACGCCTTGCTTGACCAGTTGTTTAGCGGTTTCAAAACCGATGCCGCTGCTACCGCCAATAATAATGGCCAGATTTGAGGTATTAAATTGCATTTGCTACTCCTATGTATTATCAAGGTGGTAATCTTATGGACTTAATAACTATCTGAACAGTAAGTACAAATTGGTTAGGCAGGTACTTTTTGGTACATCTTTATGAATAACAATGAAAAAATTATTTCTCGTAAATCGCCGCCTGAGCGCTCAGCCCGAATGGTCGAAACGATTTATGGTTGCAAATGGTCATTAACGGTTTATCAGTTGTTGGCCAATGGGATCCAAAGGCCTGGAGAAATGGTGCGCTCAGTCGAGGGACTTTCGACTAAGGTATTGAATCAATGTTTAAAAAAGAACATTGAATTTGGCATTTTAGATAAGGTCATTTATAACGAATTACCACCGCGGGTCGAATATCAAGTGACGGAGTTTGGCCAAAAATTTCTGCATATTTTAGATGAGCTGGAAAAATTGCAGCAAGAAATTGATGCGTAATGAGCTGTCTTGACTGGTCAGTTATACAAGATAATCAAGGTAACTTAATGTATTAGGTTTTTGCTCTGTTTGATTAGGGTTAATGGATATGTCTAAGATCTTGCAAGAGGGCGGTTGTTTATGCGGAGCGATTCGTTATCGGATTGAGGGCAAGCCCTTCGATGCGGATTATTGTCACTGCCGCATGTGCCAAAAGAGTATTGGGGCAGCCTTTGGAGCTTGGATGGATTTTAACATGTCGCAGGTGACATGGCTTAAGGGCAACGTCACTGAGTTTGCCTCATCAGAATATGTAAGACGCGGATTTTGCGCCCAATGTGGCTGCTCACTGACCTTTAGGCACACTGAGTATCCCGACTATCTCACCCTAACGATCGCCAGCTTAGATGATCCAAATTCAGTGCAGCCTAATTACCATATTTATACTGAGCAGCAGCTGAGCTGGCTTAACATTGAGGATAACTGCCAGCGTTATCCTCAAGCTCGCACTAAGTAAACCTGAGCTCGGGATAAGTAGAGCCGCTGAATAGGCATCTTTTCGGGCCTCTCTGCGTTGCTCTGTCTAACCATAGCTCGCTATGGCATACTACAGAGCGCCTTGATATGCGCAAAAATCTGCGCATTCAGTCAGAAAAAAGATTCTTCTTTTCAAAAAAATCATTTATAGCATTGATTTTGATTGTTAAATTTAGATTTTTCCGACACTCGTTATCCCGAGTTCAGGTTAAGTAGGCTGTGCGTGAGGCCAGTTAAGGTGCGATAAGATCTAGCGCAATAATATCCGCAGCGGATAAACCAAATAGCGCGAGGTAACTCACTAGATTGGTTTGTTGACCGCTAGGCGATAAATCATTGACGGCATGTAAAATGGTACGCTGCGCCTTGCGTTCCATCATCAACTCAACATCGAGCATTTGCTGATATTCCGCAGCATTCAAGCTGGCTTTGGCGAGACGACGCAGACGGCGATAGGGGGTGAGAAACTTTTCATCCCATTCCCATACTGCATTGACGAGTTGTTGCCATTGCTCGGTTGAATATTCCCGCGGTCCCGCCACATCACTGGTGAGATCTAAATACTGCGCTAGCAGTAATAGATTCACATTTACCTGACAATTATCTTGAAGCTCAAGGCAAAGCACTTTGTTTTGCCCATAGCTCATATCACACCAATGCCAAATTTGGCAGTCTAGCGGGGTTACATCCGACATACGGCTTCCTTGTCAATTAGGCGACAGCAGACCGATTATTGGCCCATTAACTCAAGTTCCATTGCATCAATTTCTTCTTGTAGCTCAAGCCATTGCATTTCACTTTCTTCTAGCGTTTGTGTCAAGCTGGTGCGCTCACTGAGTACCGAGGTGAGCTTGGCTTTATTGTCTTGATCATATAACTCGCCATCGGCGAGCAGGTGTTCTAACTCGGCAAGGCGTTCACTGAGTTTTTGTTGATCAATTTCTAACTTGGCTTGTTTACGTTTAAGGGGCGACACTTTTTGGCGTAGCTCAGCCTCTAAGCGCTTTTGCTGCTTCTTATCAACAGCGGGTTTAGTGTCATCGCTGTTGGCCGCTTGGTTGGCACTGGCGGCTTTCGCGGCATCGAGTAACCATTGGTGGTAATCGTCAAGATCGCCATCAAAGGCTTGTACTTCACCTTGGTCAACCAAATAGTAGTCGCTACAGGTTAAGCGCAATAAATGGCGGTCGTGCGATACAATCACCATTGCACCTTCAAAGGTTTGCAATGCCATAGTGAGCGCATGGCGCATCTCTAAATCTAAATGGTTGGTTGGTTCGTCAAGCAGCAACAGATTGGGCCTTTGCCATACCAATAATGCCAACACTAAACGGGCTTTTTCGCCACCAGAGAACGGGCGCACTGGCGAGAGTGCCATATCGCCATTAAAGCCAAAACCACCGAGGAAGTTACGCAATTCCTGCTCGCGGGCATTAGGCGCAAGGCGCACTAAATGTTGCAGCGGCGTATCGTCTAAGCGTAGAAATTCAATTTGATGCTGGGCAAAGTAACCGATATTCAGGCCGGGATTGGGCTCATACAATCCGGTCATCGGTGATAACTGGCCCGATAACAGCTTGATTAGGGTTGATTTACCCGCACCGTTACGGCCGAGCAACCCAATGCGTGCACCGGGTACTAAGTTTAAATGCACTTTGCTGAGGATTTGCTTATCGCCATAACCCACCGCCACTTGCTCCATCTTAATCAGCGGGTTGGGCAGGGCTTCCGGCGGGCGAAACTCCATATAAAACGGGCTATCGGCTTGGGATGGCAATAGCTCAGTCATCCGCTCCAGCGCCTTTAAGCGGCTCTGTGCTTGCTTGGCTTTACTGGCCTTGTAGCGGAAGCGGTCAACAAAAGACTGCATATGCGCCCGTTCTTTTTGTTGGCGTTCAAAGGCGACCTGTTGCTGTGCCATACGTTCAGCGCGGATGCGTTCAAAGGCACTGTAGTTGCCTTTGTAGAAGTTGAGTTTTTGATTTTCGACATGGACGATTTCATCAACGATTTCATCGATAAAATCCCTATCGTGGCTGATTAAAATCAGCGTGCCTTGATAGGACTTAATCCAACCTTCGAGCCAGTACATGGTATCTAAGTCTAAGTGGTTGGTCGGTTCGTCGAGCAGCAGTAAGTCCGAGCGGCACAGTAGTGCTTGGGCTAAGTTGAGGCGCATCCGCCAACCGCCCGAAAAACTTTTCACTGGGTTATTCTGCTCGGCTTCGCTAAAGCCTAAACCTGCAAGCAGGGCTCCGGCGCGGGCGCGAATAGCATAACCGCCAATGGCATCGATTTTACCGTGCAAGGTAGCGATCGCATGGCCATCATTATGTTCCTGTGCAATGTGCAGATCAGCCTCAAGCTGGCGATATTCTTTATCGCCATCAAGCACATATTCAAGTGCAGACATTTCGAGTGCCGGGGTTTCCTGGGCGACGCTGGCAATCTGCCAACCCGAAGGCATACTAAACTCGCCTTTATCTAAGCTCAGGTGACCCATAATTAATGCGAGCAGTGAGGATTTACCCGTGCCGTTGGCGCCCACTAGGCCGACCTTATGGCCGGGATAGATGGTCAGAGAGGCTTCGTCGAGCAGGGTTTTGCTACCACGGATTAATTGTGCTTGGTTGATGCTGATCATTAACTACAACTTGGTCATATCATGAATGAGTAAGGGTTGTGATGATAACGTACAAGCTCATGGCAAACCACAACTTAGGCCGAGTTGCTGCGTATTTCTTCGACTTTTTATGGCCTAGTGCGATAGCGCTCTACCGCGTGGTCAGGGAGTATGGCAGCACAAGTTTATTCAAGGACTGGCAATAGCTGGGCAGTATGGCAAAATAGCGCCACATTTTCGCCTTAACGCCGATGATTCGCTTATCGCTGGGCGCGTAGCCATTTATAGGTTTGTATCATGACCACTAAAATAAAAAAACGCTTTGTTGCTGGCGCAAAATGCCCTAAGTGCGGCGCGAAAGACAGCATTTTGCTGTTTAAAGAAAACGGTATCGAAACCGTAGAATGTACTGACTGTGATTATCGTGAGCAGCAAACCGATATCAAAGTGACCGAAAAAGCCACGGGCGCCGTCATTGGGGTGTTTAAACCTGACTAGGCTCATCTTTATGAAGCGCCAAACACATGCTGGCAAAGTATGTAAGAGATTTTATTAACCGCTGCCAATGGCCCTCGCATCGTTGTGGGGCTGATATAACTGTATTCTGTCGTCCTATTTTAGGGGCGTACACCCTTATCGATTTCAGCATTACTGGAGACAAAACTCATGACAAACGTGAATGTGGATGTCACGCCGTTAACGACTAAGCCATCACAAGATGGTTTTTATATGCCTGCCGAATGGGCGGCGCAGCAAGCTGTGTGGATGATTTGGCCCTATCGTCCTGATAACTGGCGCGCTGCGGGTGCGTATGCTCAGGCGACTTTCGCTAAGGTGGCCGATGCGATTGGCGCGGCAACGCCAGTGTATATGGGTGTCCCTAAAGCCTTTTTAGCCGAAGCTAAAACGGTAATGCCATCCCACGTCACCTTGGTTGAAATGGACAGTAACGATTGCTGGGCTCGTGATACAGGACCTACAGTGGTCGTTAATGCCGAGGGCGAATGCCGCGGTGTTGATTGGGGCTTTAATGCTTGGGGCGGCCATAACGGTGGTTTGTACTTCCCATGGGATAAAGACGAGCAAGTCGCGCAGCAAATGCTTGCACAACATGGTTTTGCCCGTTATCGCGCGCCGCTGATCCTCGAAGGTGGCTCCATCCATGTCGATGGTGAAGGCACCTGTATGACGAGTGCCGAATGTTTACTCAACGCCAATCGTAACCCTGAACTGACAAAAGAACAGATTGAAGCCTTACTGCGTGATTATTTGAATGTTAAGCAGTTTATCTGGTTACAAGATGGTGTTTACATGGATGAGACCGATGGTCATATCGACAATATGTGCTGTTTTGCCCGTCCTGGTGAGGTTATTCTGCACTGGACTGATGATGAATCGGATCCACAATATCCACGTTCAAAAGCCGCGCTCGAAGTGCTGCAAAATACCGTGGATGCCAAAGGCCGTAAGTTAAAAATCCATCTGTTGCCACAACCAGGGCCGCTGTATTGCAGCGAAGAAGAATCAAAAGGTGTAACTGAAGGCACTGGTGTGCCACGTACGGCAGGTGAGCGTTTAGCGGGTTCTTATGTGAACTTTTTAATCACCAATCATCGCATCGTATTCCCGCTGCTTGACCCAGCAACCGATGATATCGCAGCCCAAAAACTGCAAGAAATTTTCCCTGAGCATGAGATTGTGGGGGTGCCCGCGCGGGAGATTTTACTAGGTGGCGGCAATATCCATTGTATTACTCAGCAAATCCCTGCTGGAAAGTAACCCAAGGAGAACAGTATGACGATTGATGTCACTGTTAATACACCACAATTGGCTTTCTGCGGGAGGGCGTAAGATGTTTGAAGTCACTGAAGTTTCTATTGCCGAGCTGCGTGCTGCGCTCGAATCTGGCCGTACTACCGCAGTGGAGTTGGTGAAATCGTATCTCGCGCGGGTTGAGGCCTATGATGGCCCTGCGACAAAAACTAAGTTGAATGCGTTAGTGGTGCACAATCCCGATGCGCTTAAAGAAGCCGAGGCTTCCGATGCGCGCCGTGCTCGAGGTGAAACCTTAAGCCCGCTCGATGGTATTCCTTACACCGCTAAGGACAGCTATTTAGTGAAGGGACTGACGGCGGCGTCTGGCAGCCCAGCCTTTAAAGATTTAGTGGCCCAGTACGATGCTTTTGCCGTCGAGCGCCTACGTGCCGCAGGAGCTATTTGCCTAGGCAAAACCAATATGCCTCCCATGGCTAATGGCGGCATGCAGCGTGGTCACTATGGCCGCGCTGAAAGCCCATACAATGCTGATTATCTTACTGCACCCTTTGCTTCTGGTTCTTCCAATGGGGCGGGCACGGGCACGGCGGCAAGTTATTCTGCTTTCGGTCTGGCTGAAGAAACTTGGTCGAGTGGCCGTGGCCCTGCGTCCAATAATGGTTTATGCGCCTATACGCCGTCTCGCGGCGTGATTTCCGTGCGTGGTAACTGGCCGTTAACCCCGACCATGGATGTGGTTGTGCCCTATACCCGCACAATGGCGGATATGCTCGAAGTGCTCGATGTGATTGTGGCAGACGACCCAATCACCCGTGGCGATCTCTGGCGTCTACAACCTTGGGTTAAAATCCCTAAATCATCGACAGTTCGCCCAGAATCCTATCTGGCGCTGGCGGCTAGCGCCGATACGCTCAAGGGTAAGCGTTTTGGTGTGCCGCGCATGTACATCAATAAAGATGAATTGGCTGGCACCAGCGAAAATCCGGGTATCGGGGGGCCAACGGGTCAACGGATTCATACTCGCCAATCGGTGATCGATCTGTGGGAAGCCGCGCGTAAAGCCTTGGAAGCCGCTGGCGCCGAAGTGATTGAAGTCGATTTTCCGTTGGTTTCAAATTGTGAAGGCGATCGCCCAGGTGCGCCGACGGTGTTTAACCGCGGTATCGTTACACCTCAGTTCCTGCATGATGAATTGTGGGAACTCTCAGGTTGGGCGTTCGATGAATTCCTGCGGGCTAACAACGACCCTAAACTGAACAAGCTTGAAGATGTGGTGGGGCATTTGATATTCCCCCATGATCTTGGCACCTTGCCAAATCGTGAAGGTGACTTAGCGGCAGGCATGGAAGAGTATGTCAACATGGCTAAGCGTGGCCTTAAATCATTCGATCAGATCGACAGTATTCCCGATGGTCTGCGTGGTTTAGAAAAGACCCGTAAGTTGGATCTCGAAGACTGGATGGATGGACTTAAGCTTGATGCCGTGCTGTTCCCAACGGTGGCGGATGTGGGTCCAGCCGATGCCCATGTGAATCCAGCTTCTGCCGATATTGCGTGGAGTAACGGAGTTTGGGTCGCTAACGGAAACCTTGCGATTCGCCACTTAGGCGTACCGACTGTGACTGTACCTATGGGTGTGATGGCCGATATTGGCATGCCAGTGGGTCTAACCTTTGCGGGCCGCGCCTATGACGATAATAATCTGCTTAAATTTGCCGGTGCATTTGAGTCAACAGGTAACAGGCGCATTATTCCGCCGCGTACACCAAAACTGAGTCAATAACCGTTAAACTGACAAATATACACTTAGCTTAGTCTTAGGGATTTATCTTGTTAGAGATTTAGCTCCTTATAACGGCAAAGTGTAGAGTCATAAAAACGGGATGGGCCTTAATCTGCCAATCCCGTTTTTTATGCTAACAAAAGCCTGATACGAGATTTCGCCATTTGCTGCTGTTTGCTACTGTGAGAGAGTAATACAGTCTTATACCAAGCAATTAAGAATCACACTAAATAGCAGCAATCCCATCAATACGCAGCCTTTGATAAAATGTTTTTGCCCCAAAACGAGATAAGTTTGTCGTCAGGTGTGTAGGATGAATTGTCATTGTTTCCCCAGTGACACGCCATAAACTCATCCCCGAGGGCTCGACGGCGGCATCCATGCCGCCAACGGTCACTGTTGCAACAATGCCAATCTTAACGACCATCGAACTGTTCATTTGGCGAAAAAGCTAATGCCCCTTTTCGTGTTAGAGCAAGGATTTATACATGTTCTAATAATCAAGATATAGATTAGAAAAGCTAACTTATAAGGCAAGAGTCAAGACCTGCCCCCATTGTTTACACACTTCAGGCTTAAATTCAGGAACCGACTCAATGAATGAAGCTGCTGAAGAGCTCAAAACATTTATCGAACACTTCCCTAAAGCAAAGAAAAACAGCAAAATAACAAACGGTTAAATACCGATAACCTTAGCGAGGCAATGAATGGAAAGACTGAGTATAACGACGCATCTAATAGCTATTCTCACCGCTTTTTCTGCTTTTACTATGCCTATCGCACTCGAGGTATTAAACCGTGTGAAGAGTCGCTATGGCTCCGCGTACTACATGGACTCAATTGAGCATATAATGGGCTTTAAAGTTCACTATCTATTCAGAGAGCTTATTACTACCTTGATAGCGTTAATACTGTTCTCAATTTTTGTTTCATTGGTAAACGAACAGACTTTCTCAAACGGGTGGGTTTTATTTTTCGAATTACTCTTTGCTCTCGTAACCAGCACATTGCTAGTCAAAGAGTTCCTCTTCATAAAAACAGTCTTTCAAGCAACTCGCTCAGACAACTTGGTAACAAATCATTTAATTAATAAATTAACAGAACCTGACTCTAACAACTCAAACCACGCCCAAGAAGTTGAACTATTAATCCAGATAACTTGTTACAACATCGAGAACACAACAACTTTTACCGATGAGGCCATTGAATATAGACTTTTTACGATAATAGAGAAAGCATACGAGAACCAAACAAGCCTCATTAATGATGAAACCATAAAAAACTTGCTCGATGGCTTAGCTGTCGCGCTTACATCGGCAAGAAATGCCAATAACAGAAGAGCTTACGTGTCTCTACAGCGAAACTACGCTAAGCACCTAATTTTGTTCTTTGACAGGAAAATAAAGAATAATGATGTCTTCGAAAGGTATAGTGAGGATTTTTATGAAGAAAGCATCAAGGAGCTCGACTCAGGTCACTATTGGTTGATGAGAGCTGATTTTTTGATTAGCGTGAACATGTGGGACATCCAAAACCCACAAACAATTAACTTCATTGATAGGATTATCCGCAATTTAATAGATTTTGCTGTGAGAGAAAAGCCAGACTTAGTTCCTGACATTATTGAACGCTACCGAAATTTTGTTGGTTACGACAGTTACTTCTGTAGTGACTTGCACAACCTCTTAACGCTTTTTGGCTCTTACAATGTCGATTACTACGAAGAAATTCAGAGCCTAATCGAAGAGCATGAAGAACAAATAACTAGCGACCCCGAAGCTTATGTGGGCAAGTTCATCTCGCTAGTGAATAAATCAAGTTATGAGGCCCTTAAGTGTTCAACATCAATAGATCAGGATGAAAAAATCAAAACAATTACATTAGAATACAAGCAGGAGATGATTACAGAAATAATGAAGTCAAAGGGAGCAATCGCTTCAAGAAACACGGCTCAATACGCCATAAGAGTTCTTGCCAAAGAGTATTTGTGGGGATACATGATTAAATGCTTCGAAAGTTTCAGCCCCGCCAGTTCAAAAGCTAGTCGTCTAGGCTTTAACATATTGCCATGCTCATTGAGCTCAACTATCGAGCAACTTGGTAAAACTCATGGATTTAGCTCTATTCATTCTGAAGAGCTTAACAGCTCATACCAAAGAGCTGTACCCATCTTAGCCATGTATGCTCTCTATTGCTGGAGGATCCAAAATCCAAAGAAAAGGTTACGCGATGGTGTAAACAAAATGACTGCCTCTCTGAGCCTAGGTGAACGCACAATTAGAAACGTGAAGAAAATACAGTCAACCATGCACCACGTTCAGTATTTTGCTAAATCCTTTGATTACTCTCATGCATTTTGTCGCCACTTCAACATTATCCATGAAGTGAAAGATTTTCATAAAGCCACAATACTCATCTTTGATGAAATCGAAAAATACCTTGCAATACAACTTAAAGACATCATAGCCACTCAACCTCTAAGCGATGACATAAAAAACAGATACATGGATTCGGTTGCAGCTTATCCTGAGGATACGTTAAGAAGAATTCCTTTACTTGATTGCGTATCCCTTACACCATCCAAGCAAGATCCTATCGTATTTACAATGCAACCTGAAGGAAGAGCAGTTTTTCTAGACAACAATGATGTTCACTATTTATTTAACGCAAGAAGTGTTATTGAAAGAATTCATAAAGACATAGCAATCAAGCAAATAACCAAAAATGGCAGCCCACTAGAGACATTAAAACCATCCGACTATGACGAAAACAAAATACTGGTCATCACCAATAAGGACTGGGAAGCGTGGGCTAGGGATAAAACCAGAGCTGACCTGAATAGAATAAATAAACACTTGGTTTTTACTGGGACAGCGTTGGGTTCTTACTTCACTTACGATACCAAAGCACCCCTGCCCCTAGCCACACTATACTCACCTACAGGTAAAGGTAAGGGCTCATTGCACGAACACTTAAGAAATGCCTTTGAATTCGATTTTAGAGATGAAAATGGAATAGTAGAGATTCAGGCTCGAGCTCACGTTTATTATTAGTAAGATAATTTGGGCGATCTGTAGTGGTCAAGTAAAACTGGCCACAGGTTTAAAGCTTTTCCATAGTTTTGGTAATCTGAAATGCGTTCATTAGAGCAAAAATCCTAACACGCTTTTGTCCCTTAGCTTTTTTAGACTCATACAGCAATTGGGTAGATGAAATTGGCATTGGGGCTACAGTGACCGTCGGCGACATGGTTGCTCATTCACATCCATGTGATTGCAACATTCGTATATCCATATACAGCAGATGTCGCCGTCGAGCCTATAGAGACATATTCACGGCGTGTCACTGGGGAAACAATGACAATAAGCTCCCTCTGAGCAGATAAAATTGCTATTAAGCTTTTGTCCCATATCTTCGGATGACGAAACGGTTGTATGTGGTGTGTGAATTGCCATTGAAGCACCAGTAACCGTTGGCAATATGGCAGCTCATTCACATCCATGTGATCGCTGCATTAGTACATCCTGTACAGCAGATGTCGCCGTCGAGCCTCTGGGCTTTTTGTCAAAGAATGGGATGGCGTGTCACTGGGGAGACAATGGCAATTTCCTTTGTCCTAGTGATAAACAGTTCACACACTTTTTCACAAACGCTTTATTTCGAGAAGTATTGTTTAAGCAAGTTATAACGCCGTTTACTCAATTCCCAACCATTCTACTTTTTCGAAAAATCTAAGCGTGATTTCGCGTTATTCTTTTGCAAATTTCCTTGTTATTCTGCCACCATCAGCATTGCCACAGTTTCACCCTGTCATTTGGGGAGCCAAGAGATAGCGAGTGCACAGGCTAATGCCTTACGAGTTAGGAGCATAAAATGAAAGTCTTAGGCCAGTTTTCTGCTAAACCTGCGATGGATGGCGACGGGGTGAATATTCGCCGTGTGGCGGACTTTATCACTACCCATTTTGACCCGTTTTTGATGATGGATGAGATCAAATCCGATGATAAACAGGATTTTATTGGTGGCTTTCCACCGCATCCGCACCGTGGGATGGAGACCTTTACCTATATCCGTAAGGGCGGATTTGAGCATCGCGATCAAATGGGTAACGTCAAAGCGATTCGTGCCGGCGATGTGCAGTGGATGAGCACGGGTTACGGCGTGGTGCATTCTGAAATGCCGCTGGCCGATGCACTCAATGGTCTGCATGGCTTCCAAATTTGGGTCAATATGCCCGCGAAAGATAAACTGCGCCCTGCGACGTATCAGGATACGGCTTCAATCGCAAGCGTTGAAACCATGAACGACACAGGCGCAACCCTTAAAGCCTTGGCGGGTGATTGGGCTTTTGCGGGTAAGAGCGCCATCAGTGCCACCATCCAAGGATTAGCGGGCGAAGCGGCGATTGCCGACTTGATGATTAACGCCAATGGTGAAGCGCTGCTCGATTTATCCAAGCATGAGTTTGCCGCCCTCTATCTTTACCAAGGTGGCTTGAGTAAGGGCGAAGGCTCACAGTGGTCATTCAATGAAGGCCAGTTTTTAGTGCTCGATAGCCAAACGCCATTGCAGCTTAAGGCCGATGATCGCGGTGCGGGCATGTTACTGTTTGTGGGTAAACCGATTCGCGAAAAAATTGTGCAGATGGGCCCCTTTGTGATGAACACCCAGGCGGAAATTCAGCAGGCGATTCGCGATTATCAAGAAGGGCGTTTTGGCCAAATCGCTTAATCTGTTAAGTTTGCCGTGCTGATTAAAACCAAAGCCCTGTATCCTTGCAGGGCTTTTTTATTGCGGTTTACGCAGACGATTTCGATTGTTTAAGGACTTGAGTTTAAGGACTTGAGGTAAAAGCTGCTCGTTGTTGCTACAATAGCGGTACTTTTGGGTTGAGCGAGCGCAGAATTGAATTCTTGCCTTACGTAAACCTGAATCTTGATAAACCCGTTTAATCGATAAGTAACGCAATTTTAGTAACCTAGCAGCCGCTTCGTTACCCACCACAGGATATTCGCCTTGAGCAATTCAGATACTAAGCCTACTCCATCACTGGCTTTCTCGACCCTTAAGCTAAAAACCGAACTGCTTGAGAACCTTTCTTCTATGGGCTACAACGAGATGACGCCCATTCAGGCGCAAAGCTTGCCAGCCATTTTAGCGGGCGAGGATGTGATAGGTCAGGGTAAAACGGGGTCAGGTAAAACGGCGGCCTTTGGTCTAGGTTTACTAAATAAATTAGACGTTAAGCGTTTTCGCATTCAAACCTTAGTGCTATGTCCAACCCGCGAGTTGGCCGACCAAGTGGCGCAGGAGATCCGTACTCTGGCCCGCGGTATACACAACGTGAAAGTATTAACCCTGTGTGGTGGTGTGCCAATGGGGCCACAAATTGGCTCTTTAGAGCATGGTGCCCATATTATTGTGGGAACACCGGGGCGGATTGTCGATCACTTAGACCGCAATCGTTTAGATTTAAGTCATCTGAATATGTTAGTGCTTGATGAAGCTGACCGCATGCTCGAAATGGGGTTCCAACCACAGCTCGATGCGATTATTGAACAGTCACCACGCGAGCGCCAAACGCTGCTGTTTAGTGCGACATTCCCTGAGCAAATTCAATCGATTGCTAACCAAATCATGTATAACCCTGTGATGGTTAAGGCCGCGGTTACCCATGAAAAAAATACCATCGAACAGCATTTTTATCAGTTAGATGACGATAAGTCGCGCATGCAAGCGCTGCAATTATTACTGTTAGAACATAAGCCAGAAAGCGCCGTGGTATTTTGTAATACCAAGCGTGAAACGCAAAAAGTGGCCGACGAACTCGAGGGTTTAGGCTTTAGTGTTTTGGCCTTGCACGGCGATTTAGAACAGCGCGATAGGGACGAAACCCTGTTGCAATTTGCCAACAAGAGCGCCTGCGTGCTGGTGGCAACCGATGTAGCCGCCCGTGGTTTAGATATCGATGCGCTAGATGCCGTATTTAACTACCATGTGGCCTACGATACCGAAGTGCACATTCACCGTATTGGCCGTACTGGCCGTGCGGGCAGTAAAGGCGCTGCTTATACCTTTTATAACGATCAAGACGGTTACAAGATTGCCTTGCTAGAAGAGTACTTAGATCGAGAAATTACCAGTGAATCACTGCCATCATTAAGCTTGCTTGGCAGTGCGCCTAATGCGCCAACCATGATCACTCTGCAAATCGATGGCGGTAAAAAAGAGAAACTTCGCCCTGGTGATATTCTTGGCGCCCTGACGGGTGATAATGGCATTGAGGGTACGCAGGTGGGTAAAATCCTCGTGACCGACTACCGCGCCTATGTGGCAGTAAACCGTAAAGTGGCTAAAAAGGCACTGAGCAAGATCACCAGCGGCCGGATTAAGGGTAAGTCTTACCGCGCATGGTTGATGAAATAAACTGCTATTAAGTAAACAAAAAGCGAAGCCAAATGGCTTCGCTTTTTACTTTTTATAGTTCATAAATGTGAGTTCTGAATACTATTTTCAATCAATGTCTTGGCATATTATAAATACAAATTAAAAGTGATTAATTGAATGGTTTTATAAGTCTTTCATTCTGTAAATTTAATAATTTTCTTTGCTTTATAAATAAGCTGATTTTCAGCTGATGATAAAATATTTTGTATTATGGAAATAATAAATGGCAAATAATGCTTACCTAATTAACTCTGAGTTAATGAGTGGTTGTATCGAAACTTTAATAGAAAAAGCAGAACCTTACGATGTTGTTGCTACTGGTAGTAATCAAATTCCTGCGGCTTGGTTTTTTTGTTTTGAGGCAGCGGATCTCCAACCTGCTGAATACAATTACACCAGTGATGAAGATGAGCCAGGTGTATTTAAATTTATGGCTCCTTGTACAACCAAAGAAAGAGCCTTAGCAAATATTATTGCTAGCAAGCACTTGTTTGTTGAGTTTTGTGGACATGAAGCAATAGCAGAAGAATATTGGGCCAAAGCCGTTAGTGATCTACAAGACTTAAAATATCCCTACCTTTCAATGCATCCTTTAGAGGTATTTTTCTTAAATGATCCGGATGAGGACGCCATTACCTTTAATCAATGTTTTACCCGAACGGCGGAATCATTTTCAGGTATTGCGGAACTCTCCTTTTATGATAAAAATTTAGTGCCATACGGTTTAGTTGAGTTATATGCTAACCCTTATTTGAGTGACAGATACAGGTGTCGAAATTCCTCCTCTTTGGATATGGGGATTAAAGGTGTCGATACCTCTTCTTGGGTGCCAATGCCTGAGACTCCGGCGACTAAAGAGACTCAAGCTCCTATGCCTTTGCAGCGTGAAAAGCCATGGTGGAAATTTTGGTAACTTAGTCTCAGCTAGTTTCTGGGGAAAAGCGAAGCCAAATGGCTTCGCTTTTTTGTTTTTATTGCATCTAAATCCGAGTATTTGGTCGTAACTAGCGACACTTGCCATTACTGCATCGGTGTCGATGCAGAGTATGATTGCTAATGAGGGAAAGGCTGATTTGCTTTTTATTCAATCACATAGTTACTGACATCTTTTCGCCATGGGGTGGTGAGGGCTGAGCTGCAATAAATCCCAACGGTTGCCATAGAGATCTTCAAATACGGCTACAGTACCGTAATCTTGCACTTGTGGCTCGCGAATAAAGTGAATGCCTATTGACCGCATATGCTCATAATCGCGCCAAAAATCATCGGTATTTAAGAATAAAAACACCCGTCCTCCGGCCTGATTACCGATAAATGATTCCTGCTCGGGTTTGGAGGCTTTGGCTAATAGTAGGGCGGTACCATGGGAATTAGGCGGCGCAACCACAACCCAGCGTTTATCTTGCTCGGGTTGATAACTGTCTTCAATCAATTCAAATTTGAGTTTATTAACATAAAAATCAATCGCCTCATCGTAGTCTCTTACTACGAGTGCGATATGGACAATAGTCTGTTTCATCTTTGTTCCTTGATGTTGAGCCCAATCGTTGAGGCTATAGTAGCAAGGTGGTCGGGTAATGTATCGATATGCGCTCAAAGGATTTAATGAAAGAAAAACAGTTCAATGAGTTGCACTATATTCCCTCAGGGCCGCATAGGCTTAGCTTGCAGTGCGGTTTAGCCAGCTTATGCAAAATAAGGGGATTAGACGTACTTTGTGTTACCTAAAAAATCAGTCAAATGGTTACCCAAATATCCCTAAAACCCACACTTTCTAACAAACTGTTGTAATATGTAGCGCAACGTAACGAGTAAAAATGTGAATTAAATGGGCATGCATATTCATTGGCTTCTTATATTAATACTGAGCATTCTTCCCGGTACCGTTGCCGCATCAGATATTGCTAGTAGCGTGAATGGCGGCGCAAATCGCTTCGATGACGGAGGTGATTTTGAGCTGGGTATGAGTGTTTATGGGGTCAATCAAGTTGATGTCCGACAAGCAGAAGGCGGTACTGCGCAGTTATCACTGTTGGTCAGTGGTATGTATCAGTATAAAGGGTTGTTTATTGAGATGATTCACCAATCTCAGGATGGTGTGAATCTTGGAGTTAATCTTTGGAGCTCTGAGGATTGGTCCTTAGAACTGTTACTGGCGAACTTACAGGGGTCATGGGCTCGTCCGTCAGATGTGGACCCCAGCACGCTCGATGAAGCGGGTCGCAATGCTTATTTACTCTCAGAGGATTCTCTCTACATTGGCGCAGGGTTTCGTGCCACGCGTTATTGGGGTGATAACTACGTTTTTCAGTTCAGATTAGTGTCTGATTATTATGATGATCAAGGTATTCAGAGTACTGCCAGATTGGGTAAATCTTGGCAGGTTCGTAACTGGAATTTTCACGTATTGGGGAGCGTTGGCTATTCTTCTGCCACCTTAAATCGCTATCTTTTTGGTATCAGTAAAGAAGAGGCTACTGAGCAATTTCCCGAATATCGTCCGAGTAGTTCTTTTAGCTATGGTATGGAGCTAGGCGTTGCCTATCCTATCAGTGAGAATGTTGTCTTTCGAGCTATGTATCGCTTCAACCTGTTGTCCCAAGAGGTAACCGACAGTCCCTTTAATCAAGCTAGCTATGCATCGTACTTTAATGCCTCTATCAGCTATGTGTTTTAGGGAGAAAGCATGAAGCGATTCTTTCTATGGCTTGTGTTACTGAATGCGCCTTTTTTTGCTTGGAGTCAGGACGATTCGGTGATGTTTACTGCCACTCCCGAGCGTTGTATTGCACTACATAAAGGGCAAACCTGCTATCAAGATGTCTTATTTCGCTGGCAGACACCCGCGAGTGGCGAGTATTGCCTTATCCTCACGGATCGCCAGCAACAGCTAACCTGCTGGAGTGGTAACAGGTTGCAGGAATACCAATATAGTTTTGAAGGGGATAAAACGGCGACTTTCACTCTGATCCGCAATGATGACGTGCAAGCGCTCGCTCAAGTCAAAGTGATGGTCACATGGGTTTATAAGGCCCCTAAGCAGAGCCAGTCAGGTTGGAGGTTATTCTAATATGTCAGCTGAAAAGCACATTTTAGTGGTTGAAGACGATATCTCACTGGCAGAGTGGATCAGTGATTATTTACTGGATCATGGCTATGGGGTAACGGTCGCCAGCCAAGGTGATTTTGCCTTAGAGATGATTGCTGAAGAAACACCGGACTTAGTATTACTCGATGTGATGATGCCCGTTAAGAATGGTTTCGATGTGTGTAAGGAGGCGAGGGCATTTTACTCTGGGCCGATTTTATTTATGACGGCGTGTATTGAGGACGGCGATGAGATCCGCGGGTTAGATGCCGGGGCTGATGATTATCTCACTAAACCGATCCGGCCGCAGGTGTTGTTAGCGCGGATAAAAGCCCTATTACGTCGCGTGGGGGATGAAGAACAAAAACAACAGTTAGTGTTTGATTCTATGTTGCTTAATGCAACGGCAAAAACGGTCACTATTGATAAGCAGCTGCTGGATTTAAACGCCAATGAGTTCGATGTATTGTGGCTGCTGGCACTCAAGGCGGGCACTATTGTCAGTCGCAATGAGTTAGTCGCTGAGTTGCGAGGCTTTGAATACGATGGCTTGGATCGTTCGGTAGATATTCGTATATCCCGTTTACGCAAAAAATTGCAGGAAGCTTCAAGCCTGCCCTACAAAGTGAAAACCATCCGTGGCAAGGGATACCTTTTTTGCCGCGACGAGGCTGAGCTGGAGTGATGAAGAAATTAATCACTTCTCTGGTATTGGTCGTGTTGGTTTCTATTGCAAGCTTAGGATGGTCGATAAGTGAGTTTGCCAGCTTTTTGGATCCTGATAATGACACGCAAATCCCAGCCACTCAGCTCGCAGCATTAAAGCTGCTAGGCGGCACGTTGGCTAAAACCCTAGATGAAGACAGTGCCAGTCAGCATCGCGTCATAGAAAATTGGAACCAGCTAAATTCAGAGCAACTGTCTTTAGTGAGTGAAGCCGATTTCGTCTTACCCTCAGCCCTTAAAGCAGAGTTTTATGCGGGAAAATCACTTCTGCTCGAGTCCGATGACGGCATCTCCTTGCATTATTTACTGCCTAAAACAGGGCAAGTATTGAACATCAATACCGATATTGTTACGCCGACGGATGTCAGCTTTGACTTGAATAAGCTATACACCATGCTTTTTTATGGTGGTTTGGTGATGATTTTGTTGGTGTGGGTATCTCCTTTAATCCGTCAGCTAGTTAATCTTAGTAAAGTGACTCAAGCGTTTGGCATGGGGGATTTACAACGGCGAATTCCAGTCCAAAAAACCTCTTATATAGGCAATATTGAAAACGAATTCAACCGCATGGCTGATCGCATTCAGCAGTTGATTGATGACAACAAATTGCTCAGTCGAGCCGTTTCTCACGATTTGAAAACCCCGATTGCGCGGCTCAGATTTGGTATTGAGGCATTGGAAGAAACCCAAAGCGAGCAGCTTAGAGTCAAGTATTTCCAGCGCTTGAACCGCGATTTGGACACGATGGAAGACTTGGTAATGACATTGCTAAGCTATGCCCGCCTTGATGAAGCGAATATCGAGCCAGATTGGCAGTCGATTGAGCTAAATGCATGGTTGCTCGACACATACCAAGGCCAAGAATATCCAGGTTTTTCGGTCGAAGTGGTTACCTATTGCACACCACTTGTTGTCAAAACAGATCCTAACTACTTGTCCATGCAGGTTAATAATTTACTCAGTAATGCACTGCGTTTTGGTAAATCGACGATCCGGTTGAGCTTGGATGTAGAGCAGGGCGCGACTTGGTTACATGTTGAAGATGATGGTCCGGGGATTGATGAACATGAGTCTTTGCAAGTGATTAAACCTTTTGTGCGTGGTCAGCATAGCCGTGGTAATGCAGGTCATGGTATGGGGTTAGCGATTGTCGATAGAATTGGCTGTTGGATGGGCACGCCATTAAGCATTGGGCGCTCTGCTAAGCTTGGTGGTGCTCGCATGTCACTAACGTTTACGCTTTAGGAACGATGCCTTAGCTGGGTGTGCATATGGGGGCATAGGGGATAATGGGGATTAAAGTGCACCAGCATGAGCTGATGCACTTTGGATGGGCAATTAACTGTTTACATCGACATTATTCAGTATGTAATCCGTTTCGTAGATACGTGAACGGGGATTTTCAGGCTTGCTTTGTAAACCTGTGACTTCGACCATGACAGAGGTCTCCTGATTCATTGTCGATGTTCCCCACAGGATATCCTTACTCGCAGTTGCACCTACACCAAACTGGCCTACGGCGTCACGATCTGTTTGCTCGTGAGTAAACGTGAAGTAGCGATAACCCGCTTGCTTACATAACTCTGCCGACTTACGCATAACGTATTTACGAGCTAATGCACGGTCAGTGTTGGTGTTGCCAACAAAGCTTATCTGCCAGCCATCGGGCGCTATTTGCACGGTTTCAAATCCCTTACCGAAAGACCAAAATTGCTTTTCAGTATCATAGGAAGTGGCACAAGCTGAAAGCATCAGAGCTAATCCTGCGCATAAAAACGTTTTATTAATAGATATCATGATCTTGTCTCGTCAGATTACTTAGAAGCTATAGCTCACACCTAAGGTTGCCGCCCACTGATTACGGCTATCAATGAGTGGCGAGTCAGCCATATTGGTACCTAAGTACGAATAACCTGTAGCCTGGGTAATGTCTAAATGCTTAGTGATTGGAATAACTAAGCTGTAACCCAGTTTATAGGCGAAGGTACCGTCTGCCTGATATGCAGGGCGCTGCGCGGTTGCTTCGGATGAGTTAACACCTGTGTAGTAGTTGGCAAAGTCTTTACTAAAGTAATGTACACCGGCATAAGGCACGAGATCCCCAAAGCCAAGATTAATGGGATGGTAATAGGTGATATCAGCCTGAAAACCATTATAAACATTTGTCACATCGTGTTGGAATTTGGTTGAGAGTGTACCTACACCTAAATGAATGTCGGCGTTTAGCCCTACATCACCGCTGAATTTGCGATCCTTCATGCCCGCTAAAATATCGGCATGGTCGGCATCAAAACCCGGGTTGGCAACGGCAAAGATACTGAAATTAATCGCACTATCATTGGTGCCTAAAAAGCGGTAGTTAATACCGGATAGATCGACGTTGAAGTCTTCACCATGGTAGCCGCCATTGAGGAGGATACCCGTTTGGTGATCTTGTCCTTTGTAAAACTTGCTGCCAGTTGCGACACCAACTCCTGCAAAAAACTGATTTTGATGGCTATAAACATTACCGTTACGAATGTAAGTATTGCTTTCTGCAAAAGCATGGCTAGACATCAAAACACTTGTGATAACAAAGCAAAGTTTCTTCATTTTCTATCCTTAAAATTTCTGTCGAGTGGTAGTGCGAGCACTATATTTCAGTTCTTAAAAGGACTTTGTATCCGAATGTAACCTAGGATTGGGGATTGCGTTGAGGGTGTGGCTTGGGAGGTTAATGACGCAGCGTCAGTGAGAGAGGAATAAGGTTTCAATTAAGCTATATCCAGATAGG
Organism: Shewanella sp. MM_2022_3; assembly: GCF_022557375.1. Taxonomy (NCBI): domain Bacteria; kingdom Pseudomonadati; phylum Pseudomonadota; class Gammaproteobacteria; order Alteromonadales; family Shewanellaceae; genus Shewanella; species Shewanella sp. MM_2022_3. Next base: position 82,427 of record NZ_JAKZGV010000009.1, on the reverse strand, counting down.
TACAGCGAGAAAAGGAATGCATAACGGCTTAGAGTTTATTGCTATTAAATCAATGGCATCAGGTGTATTTACCTGATGCCATCGTTCCATTATTTAACCCGCTTATCGACTAAGGGCAAGGTAATCTAAATTGATCGGATAGTTGGTTTAGTCGTACGAGTAACTCGGGCGATAGGCTGACTTTTAAGCTGTCGATATTCTCTTTCAACTGGTATAAATCTGTGGCGCCAATAATGTTTGAGCCAACAAATTTACGTGAATTAACAAAGGCTAGCGCCATTTGCGCGGGGGATAGATTAAACTCGCGGGCTAAGTCTACGTAGGCCGCTGTGGCATCGAGTGCCATTTGCGAACCAGTATAACGGGCGAAGCGTTTAAACAGGGTTAAGCGCGCGCCTTCGGGCCATTGGTTGTTGCAATATTTGCCGCTCAGGGCACCAAAGGCCAAGGGCGAGTAGGCCAGTAGTGGCAACTCTTCGCGGTGGCTGATTTCACTCATGCCCACCTCAAAACTGCGGTTGAGCAGGTTATAGGGGTTTTGCACTGTGACAATGCGCGGCAGGCCGTGTTTTTCCGCCAGTTGCAGATACTTCATCAGTCCCCAAGGGGTTTCGTTCGATACACCGATATAGCGCACTTTACCTTGGCGAATGACTTCGGCGAGGGCTTCGAGGGTTTCGAGGATCGGCGTTTGCTGCTCAATCTCTTGCTCGTCGTAAAATAATTCCCCGAAAAAGTTGGTATTGCGATCCGGCCAATGCACTTGATAGAGATCGATAGTATCGATTTGCAGGCGTTCGAGCGAGGCATCAACTGCTTGGTGAATGTTGTTCCAGTCTAGCGCCATGTTTTTGCGAATATAGTCACTCTTGCCACCTGGCGCGGCAATCTTAGTGGCGATCACTAGGTCATCACGGTTGCCACGGGCCTTGATATATTGGCCCAAAATGCGTTCGGTTTCGCCTTGGGTTTCCGGCTTTGGCGGCACAGGGTACATTTCCGCAGTATCAATAAAGTTGATGCCACTGCCGATGGCGTAGTCTAGCTGTGCAAAGGCCTCGGCTTGGGTATTTTGTTCGCCCCAAGTCATGGTGCCTAAACAGATTTTGCTCACCTCGAGATTAGAATGCGGTATGCGTCTGTATTCCATCTATTTCTCCTACGGAAACTATCTTAGTTCGAGGCTATCAAGCTTTTGCTGTAAAGCAAAGGTTAATGCGGCGCTAAGAATGTTAGTGGGTTAAAAATAACCAATGCCTTGTGGGGATTTTGCTAGGTTTATTGCGACATATTGTGCACTAACTCGCCACTGACTCTGGGTTTTGTGCCTTTGCCCCGATTCGTGGTCTAAGAGGGGGATTTTTGTCTGTTTTTATATAGTTAAGTTATTTCTAAAACAGTTATGACGTAATTATGAATTATTTGTTATAAAACTACATTTGAAGTTTTTGTTCAGAATCTGACTCGATCTTTATCACAAAATAATGCAATTTTACGTATATTACTTACGAAATTGCAGCGGAATGTGACGCCACTATCGGATTATCTGTTAACAAACATCTACCCTAAATTTATCTAAAAATTTTCATGGTTGATATTTGTGATGGCAGATTTTTCAAACCAAGTTATAACGATCAAAAAAGGCCTCTACTTGCCGATTTCGGGTGAGCCTAGGCCTATCATCGAACCCGGTAATAGGCCATCCCAAGTGGCCCTGTTGGGTGAGGAGTATGTTGGCTTAAAACCGACGATGTTGGTGGAAGTCGGCGATAAGGTCAAAAAAGGCCAACCTTTGTTTGAAGATAAAAAAACAAAGGGCGTACTGTTTACCGCTCCCGCCAGTGGCGAGATTGTGGCAATTAACCGTGGCGAGCGTCGAGTCTTACAATCCGTGGTGATCCGCTGCAATGGCTTAGACGCCGATGAGCAGATCCGTTTCGATATCCACACCGATTTACAGGCACTTTCTGCCGAGATGGTTCAGGCGCAATTGGTTAACAGTGGTCTGTGGACTGCGCTGCGTACCCGTCCTTTCTCCCGTGTTCCCGCGTTAGATAGCAAACCTGCAGGTATTTTCGTGACGGCGATGGATACCAATCCACTTGCCGCCGATCCTAGGTTGATTATTGCCGAGCAGCGCGATGCCTTTAAGGCGGGCTTAGCGGTACTAAGTCATTTAACCGAAGGCAAGGTTTACCTTTGCCAAGATAAGGGCGAAGCCTTAGTCGGTGCTGATTTACCAAAGGTTGAAGTGCGCCGTTTTGCTGGCGTGCATCCAGCCGGATTAGCCGGAACTCATATCCACTTTACCTTGCCCGTGAGCATTGAGCGTCAGGTATGGCACATCGGCTATCAAGATGTGATCGCTTACGGCAAGCTGTTCCAAACAGGTGAACTCTATACCGACCGCGTGGTGGCTTTAGGTGGTCCAAGTGTGCTTAATCCACGTTTACTGCGCACTCAGTTAGGGGCAGAGCTGAGCGCCTTAGTGGCCGATGAGATTAAACCCGGTAATAACCGTGTGGTGTCAGGCTCAGTGTTATCGGGCCATACCGCCCAAGGCGTACATGACTTTTTAGGCCGCTTCCACAACCAGGTATCGGTTCTCGCCGAAGATGCACAGCACCAAGTATTGCCTTGGGTGCGTGGCGGTTCGGACAAATTCTCTATCACCCGTGCGGTAACCTCCCGTTTATTTGGCCTGACTAAATCCTTCGAATTTACCACCCATCAGGGCGGCTCTCAGCGCGCCATGATGGCCTTTGGTCAGCTCGATCGCGTAATGCCATTAGATATTTTACCCACTCTGCTAGTGCGTGACTTAGTGGTGCGAGATACCGATGAGGCGCAGGCGTTAGGCGCATTGGAGTTAGATGAAGAAGATTTGGCCCTGTGTACCTTTGTGTGCCCTGGCAAGTATGACTTCGGTAAAGAGCTACGTGCTTGTCTAGATGTTATCGAGAGGGAAGGTTAATGACGACACAACCTAAAAAACCTGATTTACAGGACGACTACTACGCCACGGGTAAATCGATGAAGGGCTTTGTGCGCTCATTGGTGATCGCCAGTGGTCGTAGCACTAAGGGACAAGTGCACGTGCGTGACGCCATTGACGTAAAACGTACCATGACCTTAGTGGGCCTTTGTTTATTACCCGCCATTTTATTTGGCTTATATAACGTAGGCTTACAGGCACAGCTCGCACTAGCAAGCGGCTTAACGACGCCAGAAACCTGGAAACTCGCGCTGTTTAACGCTTTAAGCGGTGGCTTAAGTGCCGAGACGGGCGTGATTGGTTTATTCCTCTACGGCTTAAGTTTTTATCTGCCGATTTACTTAACGGCATTGCTGACAGGCCTGTTTTGGGAAGTGGTGTTTGCCAAGGTGCGTCGCCAAGAATTGCACGAAGGCTTCTTCGTCACTGCCTTGTTATTTACGCTGATTTTACCCGTTTCGATTCCGCTTTGGCTGGTGGTAATGGGGATTAGCTTTGGGGTAGTGATTGCCAAAGAGCTGTTTGGTGGTATGGGATATAACTTCCTTAACCCCGCATTAGCTGGCTTGGCCTTTATCTATTTTGCCTATCCATCTGAAGTCACGACCGTTAAGCAACTGGTTGCCGTGGATGGTTTTTCTGGCGCGACAGCCCTAGCGCAAGCCGCTGCCGGTAAGCTGCAATTTGCCGATTACGCTTGGTACAGCGCCTTTAGCGACCCTAACTGGTGGAATAATTTCTTCGGTTTTACCGTGGGCGCGATTGGTGAAACCAGCACGCTCGCTGTGTTGCTCGGTGGTTTATTGCTGCTTATCACCCGTTTAGCCGACTGGCGTATTGTGGTGGGTGTGATGCTGGGCATGATTGCCACTGCAACCTTGTTCAATGTTATTGGTTCAAGCACAAACCAGATGATGGCAATGCCTTGGACATGGCACTTAGTCACGGGCGGCTTTGCTATCGCGATGATGTTTATGGCGACCGATCCTGTCACGACCTCTTATACCCGCCAAGGCAAGTTCGCCTACGGCGCCTTGATTGGTTTTATGACAATCCTTATCCGTGTGGCTAACCCCAAAATGCCAGAAGGCGTGATGTTAGCCATCCTGTTCGCCAACCTGTGGGCACCGCTGTTCGATTATCTGGTGGCCCGTGCCAACATCAAACGGAGAGTAAAACGTCATGGTATTTAAGAAAGATACTGTGGTGGGGACCATGATCTTCACCATTACGCTCTGCCTTTTGTGCTCCTTTATGATCACCGGTACCGCAGGCGTATTAAAAGAACGCAAACTCGCGAAAAAACGCGATGAGTTACAACGTTATGTGTTGATGGCGGCCGATGTCAATTTAGGCCAAGGTAATGAGTTTAGAGAGATTTTTGCTAAATCCGTTAAGCCATTATTGATTAATCTCGACACAGGCAAAGTGGACTCTGATGCCAATGTACTCGACTTTGACGAGCGCATGGCGGCGATTAACCCTGAAACCTCAAGCGCCCCTAAAAAGGATATCGCCAAAATCAAGACCCGCGCCAACGATGCCCGCGTGTTTAAGGTGTTCGATGATAGCGGCAAATTAACCAGCGTGGTCGTGCCTTTCTACGGTAAAGGGCTATGGTCGATGATCTACGGTTACGTGGCCGTCGAGCCTGACTTTAATACTATTAAAGGCATGGTGGTTTACGAGCACGGTGAAACCCCAGGTATCGGTGACTTTGTGACTGACCCACATTGGTTATCCCTGTGGAAGGGTAAACAACTCTTTGATGAAAAAGGCAAGTTTGCGATGCGCCTCGTGAAAGGCGGTGCCAAAGAGGGTGATATCCACGGTGTTGATGCTGTGAGTGGCGCGACCATGACAGGCCGTGGCGTACAGCGCGCAATGGAGTTTTGGTTTGGCGTCGAGGGTTTCCAAACCTTCTTCAACCAATTAAAGGCATCGGCTGAGCAAGGTGAGTTGGGAGGTGCAAAATGAGCAACAGTTTATCCATGCGGGACATGCTAGCAGGCCCTGTATTTGCCAATAACCCAGTGGCGATGCAAGTGCTGGGGGTATGTTCGGCGCTGGCGGTGAGTAACTCCATGCAGACGGCCGTGGTGATGACACTGGCGGTGACCTTCGTACTGGTGTTTTCTAACCTGATTATCTCCGCCATTCGCAACTTTATCCCTAATAGTGTGCGGATTATTGCCCAGATGACGGTCATTGCCTCCTTGGTGATTATTGTCGACATGGTATTGCAGGATGTGGCTTACGAGCTATCTAAGCAACTCTCTGTATTCGTTGGGTTAATCATTACTAACTGTATCATCATGGGCCGCGCAGAAGCCTTTGCGATGAAGTATCCACCGCACTTAGCTGTGGTCGATGCCGTGGGTAACGCGGCGGGTTATGGCTTGGTGCTGATCAGTGTGGCCTTTGTGCGTGAGCTATTAGGCACGGGCAATCTGTTTGGCCATAGCGTGTTGACTACGGTTGAAAACGGCGGCTGGTACTTACCTAACGAGATGTTTAAGTTGCCCCCAAGCGCCTTCTTCCTGATTGGCCTGCTGATCTGGAGCATTAACGTGATCCAGCGTAAACGCGGTTAAGGAGCGGATATGGAACACTATATTAATCTGTTTATACAGGCCACTTTCTTAGACAACATGGCGCTGTCGTTCTTCCTCGGTATGTGTACCTTTTTAGCCGTGTCTAAAAAGGTGTCGACCGCTTTCGGCTTAGGCGTTGCGGTTATCGTGGTGATGACCTTAGCCGTGCCCTTAAACCAACTGATCTATGCGAAGGTGTTAGCACCGGGCGCATTGGCTTGGGCGGGCATGCCTGGCATCGACTTAAGTTACCTGCAACTGATCACCTTTATCGGTGTGATTGCGGCCTTAGTGCAAATCCTTGAAATGTTTTTAGATAAATACATTCCAAGCCTGTATGACTCCCTCGGGATCTTCCTGCCACTGCTCACCGTAAACTGCGCGATTTTTGCCGGGGTGATTTTTATGGCTAACCGTGATTACAACTTTGCCGAATCGGCGGTGTTTGCCATGGGTTCGGGCACGGGTTGGGCGTTGGCGATTGTGATGCTGGCAGGGCTGCGTGAGCGGATGAAGTTTCATGCGATTCCTGAAGGCTTACAGGGGATTGGTATCACCTTTATTACCACAGGGTTGATGGCACTTGGCTTTATGTCTTTCTCGGGGATCTCGCTGTAACGCGTGGCTGAGAAAGTGAAACCGCATTCTGTTTAGAAAAAGGGTTATCGAATGGAAATGGCAATAGGCATAGGCATGTTCACCTTAGTGGTGTGCCTACTGGTGATAGTAATCCTTATCGCCAAAAAGAAATTAGTGACTACCGGTGAGATCACTATCGGGATTAACGACGACGCCGAGAAAAGCATTAAAGTTGCCGCGGGCGACAAGCTGCTTGGCGCCTTGGCGAGCAAGAATATTTTTATTCCCTCGGCCTGTGGTGGCGGCGGTACTTGCGGCCAGTGCCGAGTGAAAGTCAAATCGGGCGGTGGTGATATTCTGCCAACAGAACAAGGGCATATCACTAAAAAAGAAGCCAAAGAAGGTTGTCGTCTCGCCTGCCAAGTCGCGGTGAAAACCGATATGGAACTTGAGCTAGAGGAAGAAATCTTCGGCGTGAAGAAGTGGCAATGTGAGGTGATCTCAAACGACAACAAGGCCACCTTTATCAAAGAGTTACTGCTAAAACTGCCCGAAGGTGAAGACGTGCGCTTTAAGGCGGGTGGCTATATCCAAATTGAAGCGCCAGCCCATGTGGTGAAGTACGCCGATTTTGATATTCCGGCTAAGTACCGCGACGATTGGGAAAAATACGGTCTGTTCGACTTAGTCTCCACCGTTAATGAAGATGTGCTGCGCGCCTATTCAATGGCGAACTATCCCGATGAAAAGGGCCGCATTATGCTTAACGTGCGTATTGCCACGCCACCATCGGCCAATGTGCCACCGGGTAAGATGTCTTCTTACATCTTTAACCTCAAGGCGGGGGATAAGGTGACTATTTCTGGCCCATTCGGTGAGTTCTTTGTGAAGGATACCGATGCAGAAATGGTATTTATCGGCGGTGGTGCGGGCATGGCACCGATGCGCTCACATATTTTCGATCAGCTAAAGAGTAAAAAGACCAAGCGTAAGATGAGTTTTTGGTACGGTGCCCGTTCGACCCGTGAGGTGTTTTACCAACAGGATTTCGATGCATTAGCGGCTGAGAATGACAACTTTGTTTGGCATGTGGCGCTGTCGGAGCCGTTACCAGAGGATAACTGGACGGGTTACACTGGCTTTATCCATAATGTGATTTACGAAAATTACCTTAAACATCATAAGGCACCAGAGGATTGCGAGTACTACATGTGTGGCCCTCCAATCATGAACTCCTCGGTGATCCGTATGCTTGAAAGCCTAGGGGTCGAGCCTGAAAATATCCTGCTCGATGACTTTGGTGATTAAGCGGTAAGTTGAATACAAAATCGCGTTAGGCAAAGCTAGTACACCTGAGTCCAACGCGATTTTTGTTTATTTTAGGGCGTGTTGACGTTTCGAGATTAAATTTTGTTCGTTCTGGCAAGTTCGTGCTCGCGAAACGAGGAATGATGTGTAGTTATTCTACTCAAATGACGAGTGACAAAGAGCAAGGGCTTGCCAGACGAACCCTTCGGGCAGCGTTTGGCTTGCATTTCTGCTGCGTTATCGCCCGTTTATGTAGAATAACTACACCGCACGGGCTTTACCTTGCATAAAAGCCAGCCAACTCGCTGCAAAAATAACCCTGAAACGTCAACACGCCCTAGTTTTAGGCTTTGATATCTAGCTAAAGGATTTACCGCCATGGCGGCTTAAATAGCTCACCATACGCTGACTCTCAGCGGTATAGCATCCCATGCGAAACTCTCCTTGCCAGTAAGCAATATCGAGCGGACGATACCCCAGCGCATTTGGATGATTCACATCGGCACCCGCATCAACCAATAGTTTGAGCAATTCAAAAGACTGTAGCTCACAGGCATGCAACAGTGCCGTCATCCCATTCTCGTCAACCCCTTGAAGATCAGCGCCATTGGCAATAATGCGCTTAACCGCAAGTGTATCCTTGGCTTTAACTGCATGGATAAGTTCAGTGCTCATAGGGATATTTAACCTGTTCCTGTGAAGCAAATTTAAAGGAGATCAATCAGAAACGCCCAAGTGAAGCAATACAACTCCTTTCCTGCCCTCGATAGCAAAATCAACCCATTCCATCTCGTACCATTCATCCGTTATCAATGAAACAGCTAAAACCCTTTTGACCTCTAGCAGCGCATCAAGTTGATCACTTATCTGTTTGATAAATTCGTCTCTAAAGCTTTTTATGGACATTGAAAAGGCGTTATCGACATCCTTAAGAGAAGTAAAAGCTGAGCTGCAACCACCCTGTGTTGTAGGTAGGAGATAGGAAAAAAGCCAATTATGAAGTGCTGCATTGATCTCACGACGCCAGTCTATGACTTCACTAAAGCTAACCGTGGCATCCTTATAAAAACCCTTAAGATAATTTTCCGTTGCAATCTCTAATGGTTTTGATGCATAAATTTTAATGATTTCAAACGTATAGCCGTGATTCGCTTTATTGTTTACATAGGATAGCCCTGTGAGTATCCCGTTTAACGTACCCAATTTATAGTCAAAGTTGTCCATTTCAGTTACTACACGCCTTAGCCATTGAAAACGGCAACCAATAATTCTATCTGCCATTTTAAATCAACAACATAATCTGCTTTCGGCTTCCCCTCAAGCGAATAGTGATTGAGATTGCTTTAAAGACGTGGCAAAAGTGGCTGTTAACATTAGTCAATGTGAATAGGCTCGCCATGGCATTGACTCACCGACACGCAGCAAGTCCGTCCTTGGATGCTCGACCGCCCCGTCCATGGGGCGGACGGTCGTCTCGCCCATCACCATGGCTCTCCTGTTTAACATCGGTGTCGCCTGTTTATTTTAAAGCAGATATGTTGCTCGTTTTGGGACAAAGCCTTGTTAGATAATTCACCCCTCTTAGCCAGATTCGGATTAGCTCTTGTAATAGCAACGCTTCGTTTGGCTACAAACCAACCAACACTCGATATCTCCAGTCGAAATAGGCATAACAGGGGCATGAACCAGTTCTCTAGAGAAATGATTCATCTTAAAGGAAAAACCGCCCCAAAATAGCTGCAAATGGCGGCCTAGGACGGTTTTTTTTGGGGGGGCGTGAATCAGTCTGGTGTAGAGTGATTCATGGGCGAGTTTTATAGTTAGAATGCCATTTACACGGATTATTTTACACTCACCATTTTTAGCTTTTGCTTGCTGTATTTGTTATTTAGATAATCGAATTAATTTTACTCTCATGCCCACCCCAAAAGTTTACCTACTTAAAACCTTCATCATTTTATTTTTTTCATTGTAAATAACTGTAATCGGACGAGCTTCCATACCATGAAATGCCTGATAGTGGACTAATGATGAGCATGTTAAATAACCATCACTTCTAGAGAATGATAGAGATTCAATACGAGTATAGGAAATATTTACCAAAGACTGTTTTATGAGGTTGTTACACGTTACCCTATCAATTTCACCTTGTTTTGATTTTAAATATTCACTAGTTTCTTTCTTGTAATCAGCTTCTATTTTTTCTCGTGTTTTTTTGTATTCCAAGTTCTCTAATCGCCTTTCATTAATTTCGTTATCTCTTCTAGCTTTCATCTGCCCTCTGGTAATACAGTTAGATTCTTCTGGCGAAAGTCTGTTATTAAACCTTATTGTTTCTATCTCACACTCTGGAAATTCATCTAATCTTTCTTGGTTATGTGCTGACAATGAACACCCACCCGCAGATAGTGTAAAAGATAATAAAAAAGCATGAATTATTTTCAATTTCAATTTTCCATTTTTTGATTAAAAAACTTTGGAGAAACAGTGAGAATCACAGCTAAGCGATTAATAACTCACTCATTTAACACCTCGAGTAACACGCTTCCATCAACAATATTTGAAGACATAAAACCATATGGAGTTGAAATTTTATTCTCACTTTTGCAGAACTGGCAGACAAACCTATATGTCACCATGATCCTTGGTAATTCGGTTAAATATACATACGCATCTTTACTGCATGATGCACACTTCACCTTACATTGCGTATACATAATTCCCCCTTCAGATACATCATATAATATTACCGATACACTTTTCTTTAAATAATTGTTTTAAATGGCTTTACTGGTTCGATCGTCAGTGGCATATAATGCCAGTTACATAGCAGCACAGTAGTCTTATCCTAATATGAACGGACTTGAAATTCTGTCAATTAGGCACCTGAGATTGGATTATGGGATTATTTGCGTGGTTCGCGTAAATTGGAAAAATGGTGCTTGGCGTAACCATATAATCCCCCTAGAAGTTGAGTGCCATTCCCAGCCTAATAATAGGCGCAATCTTCTGCATGAACCAGACTAGGCAAGTCTAATTCACTGTAACTGATGTTTAAATCCCTTATTGTCAGGTCTTACTTTTCGGTATTCATTACTTTAGAATTTAACAAGCCACCCATTGTTAAATTTTCTAAAAGTGATGTTAGGCATCATTCTGTGTAGTGCATTGCGAGCAGACCGCGCGAAAGCTAGCAGAAGTTCACCTCCTTTGGAAGCGATAGCAATTTATCCAAAATTTAACATTCCTACTGTGATAAGCTGGCCGCTTTCTAATCAGGCAGTATTTGCTAATTAAGTTAAGGATAACCCATGCGTTTGAGTGTTATCGGCTCCCTGCTATCGGGGTTGTTATTATTCCCAAGTGCCAATAGTGTTGGTGAGTCGTTTGAAACTGCGATTGTGTCGGAAAGCGCGCAAGGCGGTCAGTCAGTTAAGCTTGAAAGCCAAACTGCATCTTCAGAATCTAAGCTTGGGGAGATTAAGAGCTTAATCCAAGCCGCGATCAAGGATTCGCCGCAGCCATTGAGTGGCAGTGTTATCCTGCTTGAGCGGGGTAAGCCGCTGTTTGAATTGCAAAAGGGTGAAGGTATTAGTAAAGATTCGCGCTTTGTGATGGCATCGCTCTCTAAACAAATCACTGCAACCTTAATATTACAGGCGGTTGATGCGGGGAAACTCGATTTAACTCAAACGCTTAATCATTACCTTTTTAGTGATGCGAAGGGAGATAACAAGGCATTAAAAGCCGTTGTGGCGGGCACAAATTCAAGTGCAAACGCTTTAAATCCCGGTCGATATGATGAGCGGATTACGCTGCATCAACTGCTGACGCATACATCGGGCGTTGATAAACTGGGTAAGGCCAATCGATTTGAGCCTGGTCGCCAATTTGAATACTCGAACTTTGGTTATTCACTGCTTGGGCAAGTGCTTGAGAAGGTTAATCACCAATCCTTTGCCGAGCAAGTGGCGCAGTTTGCAACGCGATACCAGCTTCATGGTTTGAGTGCAGAGCTTGGCAGTATTGCGGCTATTCACAGCAAAGTGCCTTCACTCGCTGTAGGTTTACAGGAAAGCGAGGTGATTGCCCCCTCTGATTTAGTGCTTGATGAAGCTTTGTTGCCCGCTGGCGGACTTATTGCCTCGGCGGCCACTTATGCCGACTTTCAGCAGCAATTACATGCTGGCAAGTTGTTGAGTCCAGAGAGTTATCAAAGGATGACAACGGCGTATATCGAGTTGCCATTTTTGTGGCCGAATATGCGTTATGGTTATGGAATAAGGATCAATAAGGACGATGGCCTCGTCGAATACAGTCATACGGGTTATTTAACCGGTTATATGTCGATGACGCTGCATTATCCCGAATTTAATATGGATTTGGTGATGCTGGAAAATCTATCGCTAAATCTCAATGATCGCGCTCGAGTATTTGAACTGCATAATCAGATCCGCCAAATTATCCGTAGCCAGTTGCTGCTTGCAAAAGCTTCTAATGTTTAAGCCTCTGATGTTTAATTAAACCTTAGCTTTCGCCATTATGTTGGCGAATAGACTGCTAAGTCTGCTGATCCGCGGTTAGGCTTAAACTCGAAAGTATAAAGCCCCTTTAAGTGACGATATAAAAGGGGCTTTATCTTGGGTTGCTAGCTAAGGTGCTCACTGCTACCAAAAGCGCTTTCTTAGTGCGGTTTCGATTTCAATTTCTACCCTAAAGTATTGCAAAATTGTCCAAACAGAATCGACTAAGGCTTCGGTAAGTGCGGGATAATCATCCCCGATAACCTTGTTGATTTCATCAACCATTTCATCGAGATAGTCCTGAACCCCTTCTTCAAATTCGGCTTTTGTCGCTTGATTGCGGAAAAAGCTAAAGTTGTCGAGCTTTTCAATCAATAGTTCCACCAGTTCTTTAACCGAGTTTAACTGTTGAGCCGTGATGCTTGGATCGCTGGCTATCGGCTTAAAGAAATGCAGCACTTTGTTTTTGAGATCAAATAGCGTCGGGATTTGGCTTCTATCCACCGCCGCATCACTGACCTCTAATCTGGCTTTATGAGTATGTGCAGGTTTTGGCGCCTCCACATGGGTTGTGCCACATTCAAGCGTAAGCGATGCGACTTCTGGCTTCGCTACGTGATGGTCGATAACTGTGGGGGTGGGGGGTATTTCACGCCCTAGCTTCTGTAATAGCCGACGTTGGAAATAACTTTGTGGCAGGGCTTTACTCAGAGCTTGCTCAAGTTGGGACTCACTGTAGGGGACGATTTGCAGTAGTACTTCGAAAATCTCTTTATATTCCTGCTCCATAGTCACGCTTAGCGGGTTATTACCGATACTATTAGTTACGGTTAAGTCAGCGCCATATTGCTGCAATAGTCTTAAGATCCGCACCGCCGTTGATTCAAAGCGAGGAAACTCATTCGAGCTGCCGCCCATCACGGCGCAAAGGGCGGGGGTGGTGTCTTCGGCATTGATGGCATTGGGGTTGGCGCCATGTTCGAGTAACACCTCAACGCAGGACTGCGCGCCGTAATAGCAGGCGCACATCAGTGGTGTAAATTGTTCATCTACTGAGAATTCTTCAATTTTGGCTCCGTGGCTTAGTAATAGTTCCACAGTATTACGCCGCATCGGGCCAGTAATCTGATCCCACCAGTAGGTCGAAATCGCCTTGTGCAGAATAGGCGAATTATCATGGCCGCAATGGGTAAAAATATCCCCGCCTTGGTTAATCAGCCATTCAAGTACTTGGGTTCGACAGGCGATGGCCGCAGCGGACACATAGTTAGTGTTGTAGATATTGGTGAGACTTAAATCGAGTCCCTTGGTGAGCAGATATTCCATCACTTGGATAAGTGTGGCTTGATCTTCTTTACCCGAACCACGTTGGCAGATAGTCAGCAAGCTTGGTTCATCCACCGCACCAAATTTTTTATTGATATCCATACCATATTTTATGAAGAGGTCGAGAAACTCCGGTAGAAAGGTTTTCTTCTCGACCATTGGATAAACCAATAGTCGCAAGTTCGACCAGGCCAACATTTCGTAGGGTTTACCCGCATTCATAAATACAGAATTGGGATCCGCGCCATATTTGAGCAACAGCTCTAGTACTTGATAGATATATTCCCGTTGATTCACATCGGTAAATTGGGCGTTATTAATAAATTGGTTGAGCACGGGGGAATGGTCGGCGTCAGGCGGTGTCATCCTATAGATGCGATTGATATCGACGGTCGCCTTAATCAATTTTTCGATAATTCTGAGGTCAAATTCTGAGGTCAATGCCGCATAGAGCAAACTTTTAGCGTGGGAGTCGGCTTTGAGCTGCGGATAATGATCTAGCAGATATTCAGTGTATTGTTGTGATTTAGCGTAGACACAGAGTTCGAGTAAATTGGCGTCATCCCAAAAGCTGCTATCGTTGGCCATAATATAACGGGACTTTTTAAACTCAGGATAGCGTTTTACTAATGGCGCGAAGGCTTCAACTCCCCAAAAGTCGCTGGAAAAAATAATCTCTTCAATCAGGCTTAATTGGCCAATGTCCAAATAAAGATCTTTATTAATGAGATGTAAAAAGACATCTTTACTGCGCTCAGCATAAAGGATTTCTAAGGGATGATTTAACTCGCCATTGGTCCAAAAACTTACTGAATGATTGATATCCAGCCCCAGTTCAAGCAAGTGATCGAGCATGATAATCCGCTGATTATCTTGGTAGATATACTGAGGATTTGGATGAAATAAGTAGTTTAACCAGCAGTTATTAAATTGATTTTGATAGTAAACGTTAGCACCAGCCTTGAGGTAGAGCTTTACCAACTCAGGATTATTAAACTCAATTGCTGCGTGCAGGGCACTAAAGCCATTGCATTCAATTTGAGCGCCATTATCCAGCAGATATTGTATCAATTCGAGGTCGGATTCAGGGCTACGAGAAAGCGGGACTAACACATTACAGGGGGAAATATCGGGATCAATAAAATTAATATCACCGCCATTGGCGAGGTACTTATTAATTTTTTGAATTTTCTTGGCTGTAGACAGCTCGTTATTAACACATATTTCCCGCAGGGTGAGATTATTATCACCAAAAATCCAATTTAGCATGGGCTTCCCTATTTAATGCTTTAACAATAATGCAGCAAAATCATTTCAAATAAACATCATTTAACTGAGTGATTTTGTGTGTATTTTAATATGGTTAGCCACTAAAACTCTATGCTAATAAGGAGAATTAAAGACTGATTTTAGTTGAATAAGTGATTAACTGTGTTGGTTGGCATTGATTGCCGCTTATTATCAGGCAGGATGTTTAGCGAAGAATATAGCGGGGATTTACTCGGTTGGCAGACCATCCGTGGCCTGCTAAATGGAATTATTTAGGTTGCAATGGTAATAACATCGGGATCTCACAGGCATCGTGGCCAGTATTTCCTAGTGGTGCGCTCAGAGAGTAAAAACCTAAGTGTTCATAGAGCTTGAGTGCTTCTTTTAATATCGCAGTCGTTTCTAAGTAGCAGCTTTGGTAACCCGTTTGACGGGCAAAGTCGAGAGCGAGTAATGCTAAACGTTTAGCTAAGCCTTTACCGCGGATTTCGGGCATAAAGTACATTTTTTGTAGTTCACAAATGCCTGCATTATTGGCAAGTGGGGCAATGCCTGCACCACCAACGACTCTACCTTCATATTCAACAACCCAATATTGAGCACCCGCTTGCGAATAAATCTGACTTAAACAATCTAAGGTCGGGTCGGCCACGCTATAGCCTTTATCTGCGGTCAAACCATATTCGGCAGATACATCGCGGATAACTTGGGCTATGGCGGCATCGTCGGCGGCAGAGGCTGCACGAATAATATAGCCCGATTGCTGTTTGGCTTTATGTATTGCTTGGTTGTACTGCATCAGCGCCTGCTCAATATGTTGAATTTGATCAGGTGTGAGTTGCGCTAAGATTTCTTGAAAAAGCTGATTTTGTTGGTTATCGAGTTTTGCGAGTAACTTTTTACCCGCGCTCGTCAGTTGTACTACAAGGCAACGACTATCCTTAGGGTGCATTTGGCTCTGGGCGAGATGCTTATCGATTAAGTGCTTTATTGCTCGGCTAGCATTGGATTTATCAATACTTAGTTTGCTGGCGAGATCTTTAATGGTTTGCGGTTGATTACCTATCTCAAGCAAAGCATGGGCTTGCACGGGGGAGAGAGGTAAATCACCGACTGCTGCGTTAAGCATGCCTAAATGCCTCACCATATAGCGAGAGAGCTGCCGGAGTTGGCTAGATGAGTCTAAATCATTTGCCATAGTTTAATTAAACGCCTTTACGTTATGCAACGTTGAGCCTGACGAGTATTGCAAGCTGGTGGGCTAGCTAGGCTTATATCGCATAATTTAGTTGCAAGTTACAACTAAATTAGCGGGCTTTGCGTTGTTTTGCAATATTTTATTAACAAATTTATAGGTAAATCTCGGGATTTAAAAACGGCGCCATCGCGAGGATGATCGCTTGGGTATAATTGCTTTCACGAGTAGCGTGGCCGTGGGTGAGCAGGCCTATTGCGCCACCTTTTTGTTTGATATTGACAGTATTAAACAGTCTATCTATCACATGACCCAGCTCTTCACCCGCTTCAAGTGCCTGATAAACCTGCATCGGCAGCGGTAACAGTGCGCCACGGCCAATGCTTAAGCGTTGCTGGTGAGCAATTGCAATATAGGCAAAGGTTGCTGGGCCAAACTCGAAATGGTCGACGCCGCCTTCCATCGCAAAATAATAATCAGCTTCGGTATGCCGTTGGCAATAGTTAACGCGATTCACTGCACCTTGGCGGGTATCGCTATCTGTCATGGGCTGGGCGGGGACGCCAGAAGGTGCGTCCATGCTGAGGGTTTCAATCTGGGATTCAGGAAACAGCAGCTTCATCGCATTGGTCGCAGCATTCACTTTGACGGGGTTTTCCGACCCAACGATTACTTTGATAATATTTTGTTGCATATAAGTTGTTTATTTTGATTTTTAAAGTGGACGCTCATATGGATCATTGCTTAAATGGTCGGAGGTGTCTCGCCTATGGGTTTTCTATTCTGCCATATTCATTGCTATGACTCAGTAAAAATAGCTTAGTAAAAGCAAATGTTTGGGGAGCAAATAGCCATAGCCGAGCATCAGGAAGCGACATGCCATTATTGCTCCTTCAGTAAGTTAGCTGATTTAAGCAGTAAAGCGATGTCATTGAAGGAACCAAAATTAAGAGATAATAATAATGAAATTCAACAAACTCATGATCGCGATGGGGATGGCCTGCGGGGTGATGCTGACAGGCTGTAACGATAGCGAAGATAGTACTCCACCTGCCGAACCTGAAACCCAACTGCAAACCTTTGCCCCTAATGGCTTACTCAAAGCCAATATCCGACGAACCACCTACGGCGTACCCCATATCCAAGCCGACAATTTAGAAAGCCTAGGTTTTGGTAGCGGTTACGCACAAGCGCAGGACAACCTCTGCGTGCTCGCCGATGGTTTCATTAAGGCGAATTCCCAGCGCTCTATGTACTTTGGCCCCCATGCGTCGATAGATTTCACCACAGGGCTACCTACCGCCGAAGATAATGGCAACTTAATCTCCGATTTTGCCTACAAAGCCTTAAAAATCCGTGAGCAAGCCGAAGCTAAGTGGCCGCAGTTTAGTGAACGCTCTCGTGCATTGATCCAAGGTTTTACCGCGGGTTATAACCAGTATCTTGCGGATGTGGAGGCGGGCAAACAAACAGCAGAACCTTTCTGTGGCGGCCAACCTTGGGTAAAACCTATCGTGCCTGAAGATGTGGTCACTTATTTGTTTTCCATTGCATTGTTACCCGGAGCGGCTAACTTCCTCGATTTGATTTTCTACGCTAATCCTGGGGATGCGCAGGAATATATGCCACGTATCGTGGGGCCTGCGCCGAGCCAAGAGCAGACCGCGTTTGTTAGCGATATGCAGTCTAAATTGATAGCCCGTGCTGCCCGTATTACCACGCCAGAAACCAATCCTCGGGATTTAGGATCTAACGGCTGGGGACTGGGTAAAGATAAGACCGAAAATGGTCGCGGTATGGTACTGGGCAACCCGCATTTCCCGCACACGGGTAACCTGCGTTTTTGGCAATCCCATATTACCATCCCTGGGCATTTAGATATGATGGGTGGCTCGCTGGTGGGGATGCCTGGCCCGATCAATATAGGTTTTAACAAAGACTTAGCTTGGACTCATACCTTCTCAACTGCTGAACATTTTGTGATGTACAACCTTGAGTTGGTCTCGGGCGATAGATTGCAATATCTGTTTGATGGTAAGCCCATGCCGATCAATAAAGAGACGGTTTCTATCATAGTGAACGCCGGTCCTGCGGGCATGTTAGTGGCTGAAAAAGATATTTACACCACGGCCAAAGGCCCTATGGTTGAGGCGCCACCTACGCTTGCGCCTTTTGGTTGGGATGATGGCAGTGCCTTTATGATCCAAGATGCCAATATGGCGACAATGGATCCTGTCGATCACTGGCTCGCCATGAACTTAGCGACCAATAAAGATGAATTTCAACAAGCCTTTAAAGATTACGACGGGGTTATTTTCAACAACACTATGTATGCCGATAAAGAGGGCAATGCCTTCTATATCGACGACTCGACAGTACCCGGTTTGTCCGAGTCTGCCGTTGTGCTGTTAAAGACTTCGCCCGATATTAAGGCGGCAAAAGAGAAAGCCGGCTTTACTATTTTGCCGGGTAATACTTCCTTGTTTAGCTTTAGTGGCCCCACGCCCTATGAACGTGCGCCTAAGCTGGAGCGTAGTGACTTTGTGCAAAACTCCAATGACTCCTTCTGGTCAACAAACTTGAATGAGCCCCTGACCTACTTCTCGCCTATGTATGGCCCAGAAGCAGGGCAATTATCGCTGCGTACCCGTATGGGATTAACGCTAATGCAGGATGCGGCAGGCAGCGATGGTAAGTTCAATCTCCAAGAGTTGGAGGCTGCCGTATTATCAAATCGTAGTTACTTGGCTGAACTGGTCTTGCCGGCATTAATTGCCCAATGTGAGGCACAAGGCAGTACGCCTGTGGTAGTGTCTGCTAGTTTATCAAAAGATCTCACCTCAGCTTGTGCGGCGTTAAAAGCGTGGAATGGTAAGCAAGATAATGACAGCAAAGGCGGCGCCTTACTGCGCGAATTTGCCCATCAGTTTAATCAAAAGACGATGCTGACAAAGAGATTTGATCCCGCGAATGCGGCGACCACTCCGAATACACTGGCTACCGACGGCAGTGCATTAGTGGCGCTTGCCCATGCTGCGCTGAATTTAGAAGCCGCAGGTTTTGCTTTAGATGCGCCGCTAGGTGATGTGCAGTTTGTCGAGAAGTCTCTTCCCGATGGCACTGCCAGCGGAGCGCGTCTACCTTGGCCTGGGAGTCACAACGCTGAGGGTGGTTTTAACGTGTTTTCAACTAGCTTATCAGGCGACGATACGTTAATTCCACAACATAAATATGCGCCTCTGATGGACGTTGTTACAGGCAAAGCCATGGGTTCTGGCTTAACGGCGAAGGGATATCAAATACGTTATGGTTCAAGTTGGATGATGGCGGTGAGCTTTACCGATGAGGGCCCTGTTGCGCGCGGCATACTCACTTATTCTGAGTCGAGCAATATACTGTCGCCTTCGTTTACCGACCAAAGCAATCTGTATTCCAGCAGTAAGAGTTTCCGTCCTTTACTGTTTAAGGAAGCTGATATTGCGCCAGCCGTAGTCTCAACCACTGAGTTGGTGCTGCAAAAAGCCCAATAATGCTGCGCTAGTCGGGTGGTGATTCATTGGCCCACTTAGGTGGGCCTTTTTATTGGGTGGGCTTTTTATAGGTTGTTCAACGTTACAAAATGTAAAAATTTAACAATGCCGCTAGTGATCTAGTTCAAGTTTTTATAGTGGTTGTTTGAGCTTTGTTGTATTTATCGGTTTTTTGCGACTTAACACGTTTTTGTGGCTTTTATCGACGACAGAGTAATGTCGCCATTTAGGCTTAAGGGTAAATTTACTGTACTTTCTTGGTGATTAATTGTGATCACTTTGATGCGCCATTGAAAATTTATTACATAAATTCATAGATCTAGATCTCAATCCCAGCTTTATTTGAAATTCCATTACTTAAAATGGTTTTAGATCAACTTTTGCTTAAGCTTTTTCGCTATCCTTACGCCGAATTTTTTATGCGGTTTCACCGTAAGGTAATTTTACTATGCAAAAAGATGCGATCAGTGTTTTAGAAACACCTCAAAGCACGCAAGAAAGCACAACAAGACGCTTACCTTGGACGCGCCAAGATACTACTTGGATGCTGAGTTTATTTGGTACCGCTGTGGGGGCGGGCATTCTCTTTCTACCTATCAATGCGGGTATGGGTGGTTTTTGGCCCTTAGTCTTGATGGCCATTATCATCGGACCTATGACCTATTTGGCCCACCGTGGTCTTTCACGCTTTGTTTGTTCATCGAGCATTCCTGGCAGTGACATTACCCAAGTGGTTGAAGAACACTTTGGGATTGGCGCGGGCAAGGCGATTACGCTGCTCTATTTTTTAGCGATCTATCCGATTGTGCTGATCTATGGCGTGGGGATCACCAATACTGTTGATAGTTTTATCGTCAACCAATTGGGCATGGCATCACCGCCGCGTTTTCTGCTTTCTGGTATCTTGATTTTCGGCATGATGGCCGTGATGGTAGCCGGTGAGCAATTTATGTTGAAGGTGACTCAACTGCTGGTGTATCCGCTGGTAGGGATTTTGGCCTTTATGTCTTTGTATCTTATTCCTGAATGGAAAATGGATGCACTGCAAGTTGTGCCTGAAACTGGCGCCTTTTTAGGCACAGTATGGCTAACCATCCCTGTACTGGTGTTTGCCTTTAACCATTCTCCGGCGATTTCGCAATTTTCGGTTTCCCTTAAGCGCGACCATGGCGGCAATGCCGCACGTAAGGCCGATGTGATCCTGCGTAATACGTCGATGATGTTAGTCGGCTTTGTGATGCTATTTGTGTTCTCCTGCGTGTTGTCATTGTCGCCTGAACAATTGGCCGAAGCGAAGGCAAAGAACCTGCCGATTTTGTCCTATTTAGCAAACGTGCATGATAGCGGTTTTGTCAGTTATTTCGGGCCTTTCATTGCCTTTATCGCGATTGTTTCTTCCTTCTTTGGTCACTATATGGGCGCAACTGAAGGTATGAAGGGCATTATTGTTAAGCAATTACGCTCAAGCAATAAGCAAGTCTGTGACAATAAACTGAACAAGTTTATCCTCGTGTTTATGTTTGCCACCATTTGGGGCGTTGCGATTAAAAACCCAAGTATTCTGGGAATGATTGAGGCGCTAGGCGGCCCAGTGATTGCGGCGATTTTGTACTTAATGCCAATGTATGCTGTGTATAAAGTGCCGGCACTAAAAGCTTATCGTCACCGTATCAGCAATGTGTTTGTGGTGATTGCGGGTTTACTGGCGATGACGGCGATTCTATTTGGTCTACTCAGTTAAGACTGAGATACATAAGCGGTTTAAATGAAAGGATCGAGCATTGCTCGATCCTTTTTTATTACTTTTCTTCGTACATTAGATAGTAACTTTGCTTCATCCCTAAGGCTTGGTAGGTTTGCTGGGCTGCGAGGTTTTCCTGCTCGACATATAAACGGAAGCTGGCGGCGCCACCATTGGCCTCGGCCAATTGTTTTACCTCAGCATAGAGCTTGCCATAAATCCCCTGACGGCGATTTTGCGGGCGAATATATACGCTCTGGATCCAGTAGTAATCTTTGGCTCGCCAGTCGCTCCACTCGAAGGTAACCATCAGCGAGCCGACAATTTCGGCATCGATTTCAGCCACCAGATAAAAGCCTTTTTCGGGATGATTAAGTAGGGTATTGACGCCTTTGATAAGCGTGGTTTCATCTAAGGCAAGACCTTCAGTCTCTTGCGCCATTGCCTGATTAAATTGGACTAGGGCGCTAAGATCTTGCACTTTAGCTTTACGGATCAACATTTAACAACTCCTCGGCGGTTAATGGCATTTACCGCTCTTGTGTTTGGGATGACGCTGATGTATCGGGATGAGTTAGGCATACACTGTAGCACGGAACCCCCCATCAGAACGAGTGAGCACAGATCCCTATTGCCCTTTAATTGCGGCTAAATTTTGTACGACTAAAGTCTAATCTGCTAGGCTTGAATAAGGTTTTCACTAGCAGAAGTGGCGCGATTATGGGATTCGTTAAATCAACTCGTCGGTTTAAACCAATATTCTTACAACCTTATGATGCTCATAAAGATCTTCAAGTTAACCATGGGATGCACTTTATGCTAACTTTAGTTACCTTTGGCTTATGGGGGCTGGTTTGGTGGTATTTGATCCTAAAATCTCAGGGGGAAAATCAGTCACTCTTTAGCGGTTTCGATGATGACTATTGGAGCTACCTTATTGAGCGGGAGCAGCCGCCTGCATCGTTGTATCGTCAACGTTTTGCTCCGTCAGACAATACGGCGCAATTCGAGGCCTAAGCCATGCTTTAGCTGGATTTTGCCGCGGTTGATATCAACGTGATATAGATCATCCTTAAAGTTTTATTGCTTATGGTAGACTCGGCGGCTGGCTAATTGAAGGTTAGTCCCGCCAAGGATAAGGCTTTGCCCTATCATCATTTCAAATTCAAGGTTATAAACATGTCAAAACAAAGGTCATCAGCCTTAGGCCGGATCTGGTCTGCTTGGATGTCAGTGCCCCTGTGGCTACAAATTTTCGTTGGTATGGTGCTCGGGATTCTGGTGGGGGTCACTTTAGGCGAGCAAGCTTCCTACCTAAAACCTATTGGCACGCTGTTTGTGAATACCATCAAAATGCTGATTGTGCCTTTAGTCTTTTGTTCCTTGATTGTTGGTGTCACCTCAATGGAAGATACCGCCAAAATGGGCCGGATTGGTTTTAAATCCTTTGCGTTTTATCTCTGTACGACGGCGATTGCGATAAGCCTAGGCTTAGTGGTGGGCTATGTGATTCAACCTGGTGCGGGTGTTCCTTTGTTGCAACACGAGGCGGTAAGTACGGCCAAAGAAGTACCCTCGGTGATGCAAACGCTGATTGATATAGTGCCCACCAACCCTGTCGCTGCATTGGCGAGTGGCCAGATCCTACAAGTCATTGTGTTTGCCGTGGCACTTGGGATTGCATTGGTATTGATTGGCGACCATGGCAAACCTGCGATTAAGGTGTTTGAGAGCCTTGCTGAGGCCATGTACAAGTTGACCGATATGGTGATGAAGCTTGCGCCCTATGGTGTGTTTGGTCTGATGGCATGGGTTGCGGGTGAGTATGGCATCGACATGCTATGGCCACTGATTAAAGTCATTATTGCCGTTTATATTGGCTGTATTATCCATGTGTTAGGTTTCTACAGCATAGTGCTGCGCCTATTTGCCAAGCTTAATCCGTTGCATTTTTTCAAGGGGATCAGCAATGCGATGGCGGTGGCATTTACCACCTCAAGTTCGGCAGGCACTTTACCTGCAAGTATGAAATGTGCGAGCGAATATCTTGGGGTAAACAAGAAGATCTCCAGTTTCGTATTGCCCTTAGGCACCACCATCAATATGGATGGTACAGCCCTATACCAAGGCGTGACCGCGCTTTTTGTGGCGCAGGCCTTTGGGATTGATTTAACGTGGGTCGACTATCTAACGATTATTTTAACCGCGACGTTAGCCTCAATCGGCACCGCGGGGGTACCGGGCGCAGGCTTAGTGATGTTGACTCTAGTGCTCTCGACAGTGGGCTTACCCTTAGAAGGTGTAGCCTTGATTGCGGGGATTGACCGCATTTTGGATATGGCGCGAACTGTTGTGAACGTCTCTGGTGACTTAGTGGCGACGACCGTAATTGCCAAATCAGAAGATGAGCTTGACGTTGAGCATTACAATGCTGATATGGTGCAAAGCGCCGTGATTGCAGAGCAAAATGCCGCAAACGAAAGTGCTGCGACTAAGAGTTAATCGATCGAGTTAAGATTTGATTCGAATAAAAAACCGCCAATCGGCGGTTTTTTATTATCGATACACTTTTATTTCAGTTGGGTTAACACTAAAACAGGTTTATCGTCGCTGCTGAGTAATGTCAGACGTCCTTGCACTAATTTGGCTTTAGCGACCAGTGGTAGTGCTTGCATGACTTTATGCTCTTGCTGCATCAATGAATCGACACAGGCTTTCATGGTGCTGCCACCAGGGATGATTTTCAACTCCTGTCCTTGCTGGTTATATTGGCCAAAAAAGTTATTGCAGCTGTTATTGCCTGAAAGCTTACCTTCAGCATCGAAGGTGATTTGAGCTGGGCTGTAATCAACAGTCGGTTGTCCTTGGACTGCTTCAATATGCCAGCTTCCCTGTAATGACACTGTGTCTTGATGGGCGACGTCAGTACTCTGACAAGCCGTTAAGCCAAAAAGTAATGCGCTTAATAGAAATGTTTGTTTTAACATTGTCTCAGTTCCTTTTTCGATATTCATGGCAATAGTGTACAAGTTTAGCGAGAGATAAAAAGAGGTTTATATGCAAGATAGCATTAAAAGCACTATGAATTTGTTGAAGTTTTTACATTGGTTAGGGGTTTTGATGTTAGTTTGTGGACTTGGGCTTTATATGTTGACTCAATGGAGTCTAGAAATCAGTGGGATGTTATTGATCGCAAGCTTAATTGGCTTAGGCTTAGTGTTGATGTCACCTTATCCTGTGGTGTTATTTATCCAATGGGCGAAGCGTCAGGATGAGTTGCCAAAATAATAGCGTTTGCGACTTTTACAACTCGGCCGAGTCTGCAGCGGGGTTGTTATAAAGCTCGGCATTGATCCCTTTTGCCTGATTACTGCTCGATTGTGTTGGCTCTTGCAACATAGATTTTAGTTTACAGCGAGCATCTTCCATCATGGGCGCTAACTTAGCCGTCGATTCAGGGGTAAAGAAACTGTAACTGGAATCGAGTTTAAGGTGATGATTTTGCTGTTCTAATTGTTTTTCGACCCGCTTTATAATGTGCAATATATCGCGTTCGCTATCGACAAAGGCTAACACCACAAACTGAGTCGCGCTGAAATGGGCTGCAACATCGGCTGTGCGAATGGTATCTTGAACCAAATTACCGAGGAGCCTGTGATGTTTCTCTTCTAAGCGTTTTTCCGGCGAGTCAGCTTCAATCAATTCGAAGAAAAGAATCCCCGCATGGGCGCCAAAGCGTCGTCCAAGATTGAGTTGCCTAGGAGCCATCATCATAAAGCCGTAATGGTTGAGCATGCCGGTCTCTTGATCGCGCATTGATAGCGATTCGATTCTATGGTTTTGACATAACAGGGATAATTCCTGCTGAAGCAGGATTTGGAAAGGTTCAAGCATGGCGCTGTTGCTTAAAGGATCGGCCATATGGGGATTTAACACGCATAGTGAACCAAATTGACTGCCATCTGGCCATGCAATGGGGCGGGACAGAATGTATTGAATTCCGTCAAAATCTCTTGGAAGTTCATCGAGCATAAAGCGGCTTAAATTGAGATAATCTCCGTCTATGTTGCTATTTTTTAATGCTTCAAAGAGCGGGAAGTTATTTGGAAAAAGCGTGCCAGAAGTAAAAAGCGGCGTTTCGCTGACAGAACTGACGATCACTTCAAAACCCGATTGCGTTATCTGTAATACAAACACGTGGGTAGCGCTGTAGTAACTTTTTATTAATTCGCATTGTTGCATCCAACGACCTAAATTGACTTGAAGTAGATCGTTGTCAAGCACACTGATTTGGGAATTGATAGTCTCTGGCAGCATAAAATGGCGAGTGAATGACCTACAATTCAATAAGTGTGGGAAACAATAGCGTTATTAGCAAATTTTTTCCTAAAAAATAAAGTCTTTAGCATTTATTTAAGTATACTGACGCGCTTAAAATCTAGTGATAAGCTCAACTTGGACATACCTCTGATGCAAACGCGATTAGCAACTAAACAAGATGTTGATATATTGGCCGCGTTAGAGCGCCAGCATCTCAATGATGAGTTAATGTCTAATGGTGTCAATTTGGAAGGGCAAGCATTTAATCGTAATGAATTAACTCAGCTAATTGATAAGCATTGGATTGTGGTCGCTGAAATTAACGGACGCATTATAGGTTATGTGATTGCGGGACGTTGGTCGTTTTTTGAGATCTGGCCAATTTATCGCAATTTGTTGAAAAGATTGAATCGAATCAATGGCGATGGTCCTCAATTAACGGTGCAAAACAGCTGCCAATACGGTCCTATCTGGGTTGATAAAGCATATCGTGGCCAAGGCGTTTTTGAGGCACTTGTTACTCGCATTTACCGAGAAGTTGCGCCTAGTTTTACTTATCTGGTGACGTTTATAGCTGATGAAAATGAGCGTTCTTTGGCGGCGCATACTCGTAAAGCTAAAATGCAAGTTGCAGATTTTTTTACTTTTTCTGATAGGGATTATTATATTATGAGCGTTGATATTCGCTCATATGCACTCGCTCATCGTTAACTCGTTTTCCCGCCATATGTTACGTTGTTCTGCTTTCAAAAATCAGTATTTTTTAGGTTGATTGTGTCCTAAAAGATTGATCGACTATGTTTTATTAAATAGTTGTCAATAATAACCCTGATATCATGTTTGAACTTCGAAATTTTCTGGACAGAAGTTTTCTTATCTCTGTACGTGAGTCCTTCATCGCGTTATTGCCGTTTATTCTTGTAAACTCACTACTATCACTGGTTATAGCGTTATTAAGTAGTTGGATCCCGGAATGGCAAACAACGGCATTTTTTTATGGCTTAACATTTTTTTCTGTGCAGCTTGCAAAGATATTTCCGTTGCTTGCGCTTATTTCTCTTTCCTTCCATTTTGCCAAATATCTTCAGCTTTCAGCGATTGTTGTGTGCTCAATCTCCTTTAGCATCTTACTGGCTTTGCATGTGCCAACCACAGAGGAAGTACTTAGCATTGATTATGTTGATGTGGTTTTAGGTGATCCTCGGGTGGTTTTATTACCGATTTTAACGGCATATCTATTGCGCATATTGGTTACTTGGCGATGGCTAGACTTAGTAAAAGGAAAAGCATTGAGTCGATACTTAAAACAGCATCTGAATATTTTTTTGCCAGTAGTTATTTGTTTTATGGTTATATTGATGCTTGTTACTGAAGCATCTGCCTTACTTAGCTGGTTTTTTTCGCCACTAATTGATACTTTGCAAACCGCTAGTATTGGGATCCAATTGTTTATCCGTATTTTATTAACCCATGTGCTCTGGAGCTTCGGAGTGCACGGTGATAATGCATATCTACTATTAATTGGTGTCGATAATGGCTTGACTGAGGTTGTACCTAATCTAACTGCTAGTCAATTTATGGATTTGTTTATTCTTTACGGTGGCAGCGGGGCAACTTTATCGCTCATTATTGCTATTTTCATTAGTTCTAAAGACAGTGCAACACGCCATATTGCTAAGATTGCAACACCCTTTGCATTTTTCAATATCAATGAAATATTAATTTATGGTTTACCTATTATTTTCAACCCTAGATTATTATTGCCATTTATACTCTCGCCCATAGTGAATTTTATATTGGCCTATAGCGCCATCAGTATAGGTATTCTAGAATTTGATGCTCATAGCTTTCCTTGGATAACACCTCCATTTATTAATGCTTATATGGCGAGTGGGCATTTTAGTGCTGTAATATTTCAATGCTTTTTGATAGCTATCGGTGTGTTGATTTATCTACCATTTGTACAGCGATTTTCTTTAATGAGTGAACACTATGAGTTCGATCGTGAGCTTATCAAAAGGATTCAATTTCAAGCAGATATTGAGCTGATGAATGAAACACATTATCTAAAAAAACAGTCAGAGTCTTTAAAGGCTGAAATTAATTTAGAGAAAACCATCAAAGAGGTGTTAGCCGGTGAATTACAGCTTCACTATCAACCTAAGATTGCTTTAATTGATGGTAAAGTGGTTGGATTTGAGGCGCTTATTCGTCTTCGGGATGAGTATGGGGCCTTAAAAGGCCCTTATTTTATTGATGCGTTTCAACGTGCGGGCTATTCCCACATTATTGATCGTTTTGTAATTAATACCGTTGCAGAAGATCTTGCTCGTTGGGCATTAGAGGGCTTTTTTCCTAAGGTCAGTATCAATATTGACCCCAATAACATCACCGATAGTCAATTATTAGCGATTATGAATGATAGATTAGGTAGTGTTGCTCATCAGGTCGAAATTGAGATGTTAGAATCGGCATTCATGTTGGATTTAAGCCGCATTGATAGCAGTATCAAACAGCTTAAGCAGTGTGGTTTCCGTTTTTGGTTGGATGATTTTGGTACTGGGTTTTCGAGTTTAAGTCTACTGAGTCGAATTAATGTCGATGGTATTAAGCTAGATCGCAGTATTCTCGCCAATGCCAGTGAGCCTAAAGGTCGTACTTTATATCTGCAAATTTGCAAACTTTGTAGTAGTTTAGGTTTTAGCTTAACAGCTGAGGGTGTTGAAACCCGTGTTGAAGCCGAGTTTGTAAAAGAAGCTGGTGTTGCTTATGTGCAAGGTTGGTTATATGCCAAGGCAATGCCAGGACCCGATGCTAAAGCCTTTTGGTTGGAGATAAATGGTGAGTAAATCCTTGGTCAATATCTTGTTGACTAACTATGCCCAGACTAGTTTATCGGCGTGGGACAACCTGCGCGTATTATTATCCGAGTGTGCCTTGCAGCAATGTGAGGCCCGAGGATTTGAAGTCGATTGCGACGATAGTCGCCCCCATTATTGGTTACAGATTGAAGATTGTTGGCTCGATTGCGGCCGCACCAATGCTTACAGTGCGGCTATAGTATGTTTAACGCCTGAGGTCGTTCAAGGTGCAAGGATAATTGGCGAACAAGAGTGTGCACTGTTATCCGCTGCGCAGATAAATCTGCTGTGTATGCAAAACGCCCATTTTGACCACTGCTAAAACATAAACAATTCTGATATTCCTTAGAATAATAAATTCTGCAGTGGCTTTGTGTTTCTTATTTCGCCAAACGAGGGATTACGACACGTCATGCACTTTGCACTGCATAACATCGCGCCTAATTGTTATAAAAGTGGAAACGTCAACACGCCCTAATAATGGTAAACTTAGTTACTTAGTGTTCTTGATAATAACTTGCTCATTTGTTCATTAGTATTAAGTTATTTAGCACCTCTTTTTGAGTATTTATTCTTGGCGTATTGGGATTTGGCTGCTTTACTTAACCTACTTATTTATCAAATTTGTATTGTTTTTAGCGCGGGATGTACACTGCCATGGTGGATGATGATTGGTGTGATGGATCGCATTTTATCGAACATGCCAAATTTCTGGCTGCTCTTCTAGATTCTCTGGAGGATCAAATTTCGGTAATTGATAGTACAGGTGTCATACAATTTACCAATCTTTCATGGAATCGGTTTGCCGAGCAAAATGGTATGCCGAAGGGCTATAATTGGATTGGGACAAACTATATGAATGTGTGTGCAGGTTCTGATGAGCCGCTTGCACTAACCGCATTTGAGGGTATTCGCCGAGTTATTCAGCATGACCAAGAGCGATTTTCTATGGAGTACCCTTGCCATAGTCCTGATATCTTAAGATATTTTCTGATGCGAGTCGTCTCAGTTCAAGGCCAAGGCGTTGAACCCGGTTATTACGTTATTTCCCATGCCAATATTACTGAGCGTAAACTACTGGAGCTAGAGATAGCGGATTTATCTGAACACGATGCATTAACTGGCTTAGCCAATAGGCGGTTATTTAGTCGTTTTTTGCACAACGAGTGGCGTCGAAGTCAGCGAGAGCAAACCCCGCTTTCCCTTCTTATGCTGGATTTGGATAATTTCAAGGCATGTAATGATCACCTTGGCCATCAGATGGGGGATGATTCGTTACAGATGGTGGGAAGAGTGTTGAAGTCTTTCTGCCAACGTCCTGCTGACTTACCTTGCCGGTTTGGGGGAGACGAGTTTGCGTTAATCCTAGGCAATACGGATAGAGAAAATGCTCAACAGATTGCTGAGAAGATCTGTCAAGCAATTAAAGCATTGGATATTGTTATCGAGGGAGATACTCGATTGAGTGCGAGTGTTGGGGTTGCGACTCTCTGTGCAGGAATTCGTGATTCTGAAACTCTGTTACTTAGTGCAGCCGATGCGGCGTTATATGTTGCTAAGCGGGCTGGTAAAGACTGTTGCCATGGTGTGCATTTAGAGCCTTGTTTTACGGAATAATAGGAAGATAGTCTCAATACTAGACTCGTCACCTAATATTCGATTGTACTTATCATTTTAAAAAGTTAAAGGTTGTAACCTTTGTCATTGGAAACAAAAAACCGCCCTTAGGCGGTTTTTTTACAAGCGAAAGCATGGGGATAATGCAGATTATAGACCTGCATCGGCGAGCAGTGCGTCAGCTTTATCCGTCGCTTCCCATGGGAACTCGCTGCGGCCAAAGTGACCATAAGCGGCAGTCGCTTGGTAAATTGGACGAGCTAAGTTCAACATTTCAGTTAGGCCGTATGGGCGCAGGTCGAAGTGTTGACGGACTAACTTGATTAAGACTTCTTCAGATACTTTACCCGTACCGAAAGTCTCAACACTGATAGAAGTCGGTTCAGCTACACCGATAGCGTAAGACACTTGGATCTCACAACGGTCTGCCAGACCCGCTGCTACGATGTTTTTCGCAACGTAACGGGCAGCGTAAGCAGCACTACGGTCTACTTTTGATGGGTCTTTACCAGAGAATGCACCACCACCGTGACGCGCCATACCGCCGTAGGTATCCACAATGATCTTACGACCGGTTAAACCACAGTCACCCATTGGACCACCGATAACGAAACGGCCAGTTGGGTTAATGAAGTATTTAGTGTCCTTGCTCAGCCATTGTGCTGGCAGAACTGGTTTGATGATGGTTTCCATCACGCCTTCAATCAAATCCGCTTGGGCGATATCAGGGCTGTGTTGGGTAGACAGTACGATCGCATCGATACCAACAATCTTGTTGTCTTCGTAAGCGAAGGTAACTTGGCTTTTCGCATCTGGGCGTAACCATGGCAGAGTGCCGTTTTTACGCACTTCAGATTGACGCTTCACTAATGCGTGGGCATAAGTAATAGGCGCTGGCATCAGAATGTCAGTTTCGTTGCTGGCATAACCAAACATTAAACCTTGGTCGCCGGCACCTTGCTCTTTTGGATCGGCGCGGTCAACACCTTGGTTGATGTCTGGAGACTGTTTACCAATCGCGTTTAATACGGCGCAAGAATCGGCATCGAAGCCCATATCAGAATGGATATAACCAATTTCACGAACCGTTTTACGGGTCAGCTCTTCAATATCAACCCAGGCAGAGGTGGTCACTTCGCCACCTACTAATACCATGCCAGTTTTGACATACGTTTCGCACGCGACACGTGCTTTAGGATCTTGGGCCAGAATCGCGTCTAGCACAGCATCAGAAATCTGATCTGCAATTTTATCGGGATGACCTTCTGAGACCGACTCAGAAGTAAACAAGTGCTTTGCCATAGTAGGAAAATCTCGTTGTTAGCAATCAAACGTGTAGAAGCATCTACATCTAGACGGCTATTTTAGTGGAATTTCATCGCCATGACACCCCCAAAGCTAAATATTTCTGTACTTAGTGAGGTAAATCTCAGCTTTAAAATTTGAACTAAAAAGCATGTTAGTCATTTAACTGATTGAAAATAATTAATTAAAAGTGTTTAAAATCCATCTAATTCCGTTAAGGATACGCGGCGGCATTTCCTCTTTTCCACCGAGACGTGCTTTGGGGGAAATTGTACAGAGTATTGTCATAGCGACTTAAACTACGAATCATTGGCTTGAATAGTTCATCCTTAAGCCATTTTTTATCGCAAAAAGTTCTATTGGCGATGGTAAGGCGAGATTGTGATGAATTTTCGTTTGCGTCGCTTCGCTATGTAGGGGAAAATATGCGTCCAAATTGCCCGCTAGACCCCACAAATTAAGCAGGAGAGAGCATGTCTTCCCGTAAAGTACTCGCCAACGCAATCCGTGCGTTAAGTATGGATGCAGTTCAAAAAGCAAACTCAGGCCACCCAGGCGCCCCAATGGGCATGGCAGATATTGCTGAAGTGCTGTGGAATGATTTCCTTAAGCACAACCCGAACAATCCGAAATGGGTCGATAGAGATCGCTTTATCCTCTCTAACGGTCACGGCTCTATGCTGATCTACTCTTTATTACACCTCACTGGCTACGACCTGCCAATGGATGAACTGAAGCAATTCCGTCAGTTACATTCTAAAACCCCAGGTCACCCTGAATACGGTTACACCCCAGGTGTTGAAACCACCACGGGTCCATTAGGTGCGGGGATCAGCAACGCTGTGGGTATGGCGATTGCAGAAAAAACCTTAGCGGCACAGTTTAACCGTGAAGGTCACGAGATTGTTGACCACTACACTTACTGCTTCCTTGGCGATGGCTGCTTGATGGAAGGTATTTCCCACGAAGCGTGTTCTCTGGCTGGTACCTTAGGCCTAGGCAAACTGATCGCATTTTGGGATGACAACGGCATCTCTATCGACGGCCATGTTGAAGGCTGGTTTACCGATGACACGCCAAAACGTTTCGAATCATACGGCTGGCACGTGATTGCTGACGTAGATGGTCACGATAGCGATGCGATTCGCGCTGCTATCGAAGCGGCTAAAGCGGTCACCGATAAACCAACCATGATCTGCTGCAAAACCATTATCGGTTTTGGTTCGCCAAACAAATCTGGCAGCCACGATTGCCACGGCGCGCCATTAGGTGATGCGGAAATCGCCGCGGCCCGTGAATTCTTAGGCTGGCCACATGCGCCATTCGAAATCCCTGCCGATGTATACGCTGGTTGGGATGCTAAAGAAGTGGGAGCCGCCCGTGAAGCGGCATGGAACGATAAGTTTGCCGCTTACGCTAAAGCATATCCAGAACTGGCGGCAGAATATGAGCGCCGTGTACTGAAAGGTGAATTACCAGCCGATTTCGAAGCCAAAGCACAAGCCTTTATCCAAGAATGCCAAGCCAAAGGCGAAGGTATTGCGAGCCGTAAAGCGTCACAAAACGCGATTGCAGCCTTTGGCGCTATGCTGCCTGAACTGTTAGGCGGCTCAGCAGACTTAGCGGGTTCTAACCTCACCTTGTGGGCAGGTTCTAAAGGGATTCAAGACGATCCAGCGGGTAACTACGTGTACTACGGTGTGCGTGAATTCGGTATGAGCGGCATCATGAACGGTGTGTCTCTGCACGGTGGTTTCATCAACTACGGCGCGACTTTCATGATGTTCATGGAATACGCACGCAACGCTGTACGTATGTCTGCACTGATGGGCATTCAAAACATCTTCGTTTACACCCATGACTCTATCGGTCAAGGTGAAGACGGCCCAACTCACCAACCCGTTGAGCAATTAGCTAACCTGCGTATGACGCCAAACATGGCGGTATGGCGCCCATGTGACGCGGCTGAAACCGCAGTAGCGTGGAAAGCGGCTATCGAACGTCGCCATGCTCCAACATCACTGATCTTCAGCCGTCAAAACCTGAAGGCTCAAGCACGTACTGCTGAGCAATTAGCCAATGTGGCAAAAGGCGCTTACGTACTGCAAGACTGTGCAGGTACACCTGAGTACATTCTGATCGCTACTGGTAGTGAAGTGCAATTGGCGGTAGAAGCTGCTGCGGCCCTGACTGAACAAGGCAAACAAGTTCGCGTGGTATCTATGCCATCAAACACTGAGTTTGATAAGCAAGATGCTGCTTACAAAGAATCTGTACTGCCAAAAGCCGTAACTAAACGTATTGCTATCGAAGCGGCCCATACTGACTTCTGGTACAAGTATGTTGGTTTCGAAGGCACAGTTGTGGGCATGACTACTTTTGGTGAGTCTGCGCCAGGCAACGTGCTGCTGAAGCACTTCGGTTTCACCGTTGAAAATGTGCTGAACGCTGCAAAATCACTAGGCTAATTGTTTAGGTGATGGGATTACCGACAAAAGGTTAAACTTTTGAAAGGTTAATCTGTATAATGCGGCCTGCAATCGTTTGCAGGCCGTTTTTGTATATGCAGTATTGTTAAGAGGAAATAAAGACCTCAATGATCCGAGTCGCAATCAATGGTTATGGTCGTATTGGCCGCTCAATCCTTCGTGCTTTATATGAGTCCGGAAAACGCCAGCAAATCCAAATTGTCGCAATCAATGAGTTGGCTAAGCCTGAAGCCATTGTCCATTTGACCCAGTACGATACTACCCACGGTCGATTTCAGCCCAGAGTCAAATTAGTCGATGATCAGATGCTGATCGGCGATGACGCCATCAAAATTCTCCATGAACCTGATCCAGCCAAGCTACCTTGGCGCGAGATGGACATCGATATCGTCTATGAAGCGACAGGTGCCATTTTAGATCGACAAAGCTGCGAGGCCCATATCCACGCGGGTGCCAAACAAGTCTTAATCAGTCATCCTTCATCGGCCGATGTCGACGGCACTATCGTTTACGGTGTGAATCAAGACTTACTGCGCGCCGAGCATACTGTGGTCTCCAATGCTTCTTGTACCACCAACTGTATCGTGCCTGTGATTGATGTACTGGATAAACACTTTGGCGTGAAAAGTGGCGCGATTACCACCATTCATTCGGCGATGAACGATCAGCAAGTGATTGATGCCTATCATGATGACTTACGCCGCACCCGAGCGGCTGGGCAGTCAATTATCCCTGTCGACACTAAACTTGCCCGCGGTATTGAGCGGATTTTGCCGCATATGAAGGACAAGTTTGAGGCGATTTCGGTGCGCGTTCCCACGATCAACGTTACCGCTATCGATCTTTCGGTAACATTAGATAAAACAGTGGATATTGCGACCGTCAATCAAGTGTTAGAATTGGCCGCCAATGGACGATTTAACGGCATCTTAGGCTATACTGACGAGCCGCTGGTATCCTGTGATTTTAACCATGATCCGCGCTCCAGTATTGTCGATGGCACCCAGACTCGGGTGAGCGCAGGGCAGTTGGTTAAACTGTTGCTGTGGTGCGATAACGAGTGGGGCTTTGCCAATCGCATGTTAGATACCAGTTTGGCGATGATTGCAGCTAAACAAAGCTGAAGATAAGAATTGATACCAATGGGTTAAAGCGTAGTGGCCAATTCGACGGGATGTCGAGTGCCGAATCGCCATCTACACTAACCGATTGATGAAAAACCAGTTTGTTTTTTGATTATAAAAGGAAGCGTTACCATGGCAATTATCAATATGTCAGATTTAGATCTCCAAGGTAAGCGAGTGCTTATTCGTGAAGATCTCAATGTGCCTGTCAGCAACGGCGTCGTCACCAGTGATGCACGTCTGCGTGCCTCACTCCCTACTATCGAGTTAGCCCTTGCTAAAGGCGCGGCGGTAATGGTGATGTCTCACTTAGGTCGTCCAACCGAAGGTGAGTACAACAGTGAATTCTCCATGCAACCTGTAGTCGATTACTTGGCCAAAGCCCTGTCTTGCACCGTCCGTTTAGCGACCGACTATTTAGACGGCGTTGAAGTTGCGGTAGGCGAAGTGGTTGTGTTTGAAAACGTTCGCTTTAACAAAGGCGAGAAGAAAAACGATGAAGTGCTGTCAAAGAAAATGGCAGCCTTATGTGATGTGTATGTGATGGATGCTTTTGGCACGGCTCACCGCGCAGAAGCCTCAACCAATGGCGTTGGTTTATACGCGCCAATCGCCTGTGCTGGTCCATTACTGGCCCAAGAGTTAGATGCTTTAGGTAAGGCGTTAGATAATCCAGCGCGTCCATTAGTGGCAATTGTTGGCGGCTCTAAAGTGTCAACTAAGCTGACTGTGCTAGAAAGTTTATCCGGTATTGTGGATCAATTAGTGGTTGGCGGTGGTATCGCCAATACCTTTATCGCTGCGGCGGGCCACAATGTAGGTAAATCCTTATACGAAGCGGATTTAATTGATGAAGCTAAGCGCTTAGTGGCGAACGCCCAAAGCCGCGGTGGCGACATTCCTGTGCCTACTGATGTGGTTGTTGCGGGTGAGTTTAGCCCTACAGCTGCTGCGACCTTAAAAGCGGTCAATGAAGTAGGCGATAGCGACATGATTTTCGACATCGGTCCCGACAGCGCCGAAGCCTTAGCGAAAATCATTGAGTCTGCTGGCACTATCGTATGGAACGGCCCTGTGGGCGTGTTCGAGTTCGACCAATTCGGTGAAGGCACTAAGCGTATCGCGCAAGCTATCGCTGATTCTAAAGCCTTCTCTATCGCTGGCGGTGGTGACACCTTAGCGGCGGTCGATAAATACGGTATCGCCGATAAAGTCTCTTACATCTCTACTGGTGGTGGTGCTTTCCTCGAGTTCCTCGAAGGTAAAGAGTTACCCGCTGTAGCTATGTTGAAAAAACGCGGTGCCTAACATTGAGTTAGGTATTGCGCTGTCGCGGCACTGCGCCGCGACAGCACAAAAATGATAAAAAATTATAAAAAAACCGCTCCTTCTCTAAAGGGATTTACACATCACTAGAGCGATTGAGCATAAAAATCCATCCAAACGATAGCGACCTCGGTGACCCAGCGTTAATGTGAAGTCACCCTATTATTGGAGTTAAAAAAATGGCGTTAATTTCCCTACGACAACTACTCGATCACGCGGCAGAGCATGGATACGGTGTGCCAGCGTTCAACGTAAACAACCTTGAGCAAATGCGCGCCATCATGCAGGCCGCAGAAGCCACCGACAGCCCTGTTATCGTGCAAGCCTCTGCGGGTGCGCGTAAATATGCGCGTCCACAATTCTTAAAATACCTGATGACGGCTGCACTTGAGCAGTATCCCGATATCCCAGTCTGTATTCACCAAGACCATGGTACTGACCCTGATATCTGTCAGCGTTCTATCCAATTAGGTATGTCATCAGTAATGATGGACGGCTCATTAATGGCCGATGGTAAAACCCCTGCTTCTTACGAGTACAACGTTGATGTAACTCGCAGAACCGTAGCATTCGCCCACGCGTGTGGTGTGTCTGTTGAGGGCGAAATCGGTTGTTTAGGCAGCTTAGAAACCGGTACAGCCGGTGAAGAAGACGGTGTGGGCGCAGAAGGAGTATTGAGCCACGATCAACTGCTGACCAGCCCAGAAGAAGCGGCACGCTTTGTTGCCGATACCCATGTTGATGCGCTAGCGATTGCAATTGGTACTAGCCACGGTGCATACAAGTTCAGCCGTAAACCAACGGGTGATGTACTGCGTATCGACCGCATCAAAGAAATCCATGCCCGCATTCCTAACACTCACTTAGTGATGCACGGTTCATCTTCAGTGCCGCAAGAATGGCTTAAAATCATCAACCAATACGGTGGTCAAATTCCTGAAACTTACGGTGTGCCATTAGAAGAAATCGTTGAAGGTATCAAACACGGCGTGCGTAAAGTGAACATCGATACCGACCTGCGCTTAGCGTCTACTGGTGCAGTACGTAAATACTTGGCCGAACACCCAAGCGAGTTCGACCCACGTAAGTTCCTGAAAGCCTCTATGGAAGCGATGGCAGACATCTGTACCGTTCGCTACGAAGCCTTTGGTTGTGCGGGTCAAGCTTCTAAGATTAAGCCTTTGTCTTTACAAGCAATGTACAAAGCGTATCAATCAGGTGCCTTAGATCCTAAGATCAATCTGTAAGCTTTAAATCACTTTTCAAAGCCCGCTGATTAGCGGGCTTTTTTATTTTACTTTAATAAGTTAGCTACTTTTTATTATAACTTGAATGCGTTTTTTTCTGATACTTATGTTGGCTTTGGGTTTTGTATGTTAAGTATCTTTGGTGGGGTTATGTGATTTTGATCGAGTCAATTGGATTGCCAATAGTCGAAAAATCTTCACAATAACCGAGCTAAATTATCGATTTGTTGAATGGAATGTCTGGAGAAGTACTGTTGTCCTCATTTTTTGGGTTTCTGTTGCTGTTAAGCATCTTGGTTTTTTGTGTTTATCTAGTCAAACTCACGATAACTTACCAAGCAAAGGTGAAGTCATTTCAGACTGAACTTACTCAGGCTAATCAAATAATACAATCGCTTAGGCAACAACGTGAATGTGAACAGCGCACCTTTAGTCAGCTATTTACTGAAATAACAAAAAATGTCACTTGGTTAGCACCCTATATTGCCAACACTCAGACCCATACTGATGAGATGAATGTACTATTGCTGCGAATCAATCAGTTACTCGAGAGTACAAAGCAGTGGAATGAGTCATCTCGCCAGATGTTATCCTCACCATTTTTGTTGCAACCTTGGCTAAAAAATCAGTTAAGTTTCGAAAAGGCAAAAAGCCAACAACCTTTACCCATTCATATCAGTGAAATCCCCGATCTGCTTGTTCAAACCCATCTCGAACTGTTAGAAAAAGTCTTTAATAAGTTTTGTCAGGACGTCAGACAATCGACAGGCTTAGCTGGCTATGTACTTGAGATAGAGTCACAGCAAGGGCTTCGCTTAACCTTAACGGGTAACGTCGAGGCTACGCGGGAAGAATATGCCGATGACAGCTACCTGCTGCTAAAAAAACAGGTGGAAGAAAATGGAGGGGAACTCTGTTGCCTGCATAGCTCACAATCAATAGCGCAATATACGCTATGCCTACCAGCGACTGTCTATGAATTACCGCTATTTACGCCGGATTTCAGATATCTAAAGCACCATATTGCCGATGAAAGCAAAGCTAAAATATTGATCGTCGAGAGCGAACCAGAGTTTATGGATTGGCTTTATTACCACTTAGCGGCGGATTTTCGGCTCACTCTTTGCCAAACATGGCAAGGAGCGCAATATGAGTTAGATGAACAGGGCGCAGAATTAATCCTGTGCGATACCCAGTTAAGTGATGGCGATGCGGCCAGTTGGTTATCAACACTCAAACATCAGCCTGAATATGCCGCTATTCCGTTTGTGATGTTAACTGCGGTTGATGATCCGCAGCAGCGCTTACAGGCATGGCAGTGTTATGCTGATGATTATGTCAGCAAAAACAGCGATCCCGCATTATTGGTGGTGAGGTTAAATGCTTTAATTGAAAATAGGCGCCTTGTGCAGCAGCAAATGTTATCGCTTTCCTTAGCCACAAATTCTGTGCAAGAACCCTCTTCTGCACCTGTGCTAAGCACAACAGAAAGCCTCGATGAACAATTCGCTAAACGTTTAAGATGGGTGATTGATCTGCACATTACCACACAGGAATTGACGGTTGAGTTTGTTGCACAGCAGTTTCATACCAGTAGCCGCTCATTGCAGCGGCGGGTACAAAGCGTATTTGGCTTGTCATATTCTCAATATTTAAAGCAAACCCAATTACAAATCGCTAAGGATGCTTTAGTCGCAGGGCACAGCGTTAAAGAAGCGGCCTACTATGCAGGTTTTACCAGTCAAAATTACTTTGGCCGCGTCTTTAGAGCGGAATATGGGGTAACGCCCAGCCAATTTAAAAAGGATGCCAGTACTAAACCGCCAAACTTGGCTTAAGTTTTTTTAATTGCATGGCCTCACCTAAGAGGCGATCAATAACTTGTCGATCGCTTTCTTCAGAGAGGTGTTGAACACAAAAAGTGCTGATAGCAAGTGAGGTCAGTTGTTTGGCTTTAT
The DNA here is from genome assembly GCF_022557375.1 of Shewanella sp. MM_2022_3. Classification (NCBI taxonomy): domain Bacteria; kingdom Pseudomonadati; phylum Pseudomonadota; class Gammaproteobacteria; order Alteromonadales; family Shewanellaceae; genus Shewanella; species Shewanella sp. MM_2022_3. The sequence continues at coordinate 43,120 of NZ_JAKZGV010000009.1, read as the reverse complement.
CTGCTAGTTGCAGCGCGAGTTGATTGGCATCCTCTAACCAATAGCGGGGTAAAATAATAATAAAAATATCGCCAATATAACGAGTTAATATGGCATCACTGGGTAAGTGATGACTGAGGATATGGCTTAGCTGTTTTAGGCGCATATCGCCAACAGTATAGCCGTGAACTTCATTCACTTTACGAAAGCCGACAATATCCAATACAACAATAGAAAGCGGCGTTAACTGGTGGCGACTTTCAATAATTTGTTGTTTAAGTCGGCAATGTAATGCATGGCGGTTATGGCAGCCCGTTAATGAGTCGGTATTGGCGATTCTTTCCATTTCTTCGAGCAGTTGCTCTTTTTCGGTGACATCGGACAGCATAATCACACTGCCAATCGCCATGGCGGCGTCTTTTCCCATGAGTGAACGCTGTATTTGGACTCTTTTACCATCGTTTAATCTGATCACCTTAGTTTGGTTATCAGCCACTAGCGATGGGTCAATAAAACTACTTAATGGTTGACCTATTTTCCCCGTCGATAGTGCTGGCAAGAAGATTTTTGCCTTTGGGTTATAGTCAATTAAGCGCGATTGCTCATCAATCACGATATAACCTTGTTCAACTTGGTGAAATATTTGATCCCGTGCAATGGGGGTGAGTTTAATTAAGTCATAACGAAACACGCTTATCGCAAAGGCGATAGTACAAAAGATAAAACCAAAAGTACCTATATCAAGGCCGTAGGGAGTATTGCCAAAAAGCGTCCAAATATAGTTCAGCCAAGTTAAAGTAATGCCGACCAGAATGAGTAAAATCTGTGGTCTTAATACTGGATGTGTATTTTGCATGCAGCGGATAAAAATAATCACACTCACGATAACGGCCAAATGAATATAGAGCGAATAAGCTAAGTACAGCCATCCTAAATGATTGGTCGTGACAGTGATGTTATCCACTTTTTCTAGCCCGACAATATTAAAGCCTAGCCCATGCAAATCATTGGTTAATTGGCCTAATAGCACTATGGCACTGATCGAAAGCAAACTGCTCACTAACCATAAAGGTGGCGAGGTTCGGGTCTGATAACTCACCGCAAACAAGACTACACAGGTAGGAATAAAGCAGGCACCTACAAATTCAATATTGAGCCAAAATTTAATTGAATCTAGCTCATGGCTTGTCAGTTCAAAAGCATAACCAAAGGCTTGAATCGCGTAAGCCAGCAGCAGCCCAATAAACCAAATCGTGACCGCTTGATAACGGATTTTAAGTGTTGCCCCGGCAAGGATGAGGCATAGCGCGGAGATAACGAACAATACCCAACTGAAAACCGTAAAATCAGCAAACATGCTAACGCCTTCTCAATACGCCGTAACCCATACATCAATCACACGCGGCTAACTGACGCATATCCGCTCAGTATCCATTTTTCTACAAATGCGCGCCTATCTTAACGTCATCAATACAAGAAAGAAATAAGCATAAAACAAAAGGCTGACACCTAAACCGCATTATTTATTCGCACTTTTACGCCAACTATTCGGACTAATACGCCAAGGTGATTGCGTTCAATCCCCCGCTGAGTTCACATACAAGTTCTTTATTTTTCAGTCGTTAATCTGTTATCGCGAGAGACCGCTATTTCAATACTCAATGTCAATGGGCTGTTGAGTATCACGATAGCACTTGGTGGACTTTGGCTTGGCAATAACAGATAAAGCAGAAAAGGGAATAACCGTGATTCGAGCGAAAAAACCAATTACACAGGCATTTTCAATAGCCTTGTTTGCCATGTTCAGTGGCGTACTTTCTGGCTGTGGCGGAGATGACGCAGGGGCTAATCCTTCACCAGAGCAACCGGATAATGGTGGTGGCGTTACTCGGGTCACTATCAGTTCGGTCGCCTCAGAGGGCGGCTCGATACTGCCCGTACAGCTTGAACTCAACAAAGGCGGTTCAGCCAGCTTTGTGATTAGCGCCAATCCTGGCTATTCCATTGACCAGATCACTGGCTGTGATGGTGAGCGACAAGGCGATATTTACCAGGTTAAAAATGTGCAGCAAAGTTGCCAAATTACCCCCACTTTTACGCGTAATCGCTATCAAATAGATACAAAGATCACGGGCAACGGCCAGATTATTCCGACGCAATTGCAACTAGAGTATGGTCAGCAAGGGCAATTTACTCTCACCCCACAAACGGGTTTTATCATCGCCAATGTGACGGGATGTGAGGGAAACTTAAGCGGCAATACCTATACCAGCTCACCAGTGACGAGTGCTTGTACGGTTAACGCTAGCTTTACCCCTGTTGCTTATACCGTTACCGCCAGTGCGAGTGAGGGAGGGATTATTTCGCCTGAAAGCCAACTGGTAAACCATGGTCAAAGCGCATCTTTTACCCTTACGCCTAATCCAGGTTATCGAGTCGATACAGTGAGTGGCTGCGATGGCACCTTAAAGGAGAATACCTATGTTATCCAAAGTGGCTCGGCTGATTGCAGCATAAAAGCCCATTTTGCATTAGCGGCAAATTTCACCAATGTACAGATAGGTACTCAAGCCTTAAGCCCTGAGCAACAGCAACAACCCTTGTTTTTAGTAAACGATGCCTACGCCAAATCCCTCGATAACAACCTAGCCGAAGCAAGTATCGCCACGTTACCCGAGCAAAATCAATTGTTAACGCTAATTGATCACACTGGCGAGCCTTTAATGCTAGGGCTAAAACTCGCCAATCAACCAACCACTGAGGTGACGGTAGAAAGCAGCGCAGTGGTATTTGTTTTAAGCAGCAACCATTTTTACGGTGCTGATTTTACCGACCGAGCTGAACTCAACCGCCGTATACGCGCGCATCAAACCTTCCCGCAATTAGTGAGTGAGCTTAGCGAGCAGTTACAAAACGGTAATCCTTGCCCAATGGATAGAAGCTGTAGCGCAGTGGCGGCGATCATTTCTGAGCGCATTGCCAGTTCTTTAAATGTTGATGGTTTATTGGTGGCGGGAGAATAAGGATGAAAGGGTTTAAACTCAAAGTCGCAGCCAGTATCGGTATGTTTGCCATCACCATGGCAATGGGAAGTGCACAAGCGCAAACGCAGTACCGTTTAAATGACAATATTAATTTCACCTTAGATGATTCAGGCAAATTGACCGTTAATAGCGGTTACCTCACCTATTATTTATTGCGCGGTTACGATCCTAAAACCGAATACCAAACGGGGCGTCATTTAGTGAGTGCTTCTAGTCAACGTATCGACTTTGATGTGGCCGATCTTGAACTCGATGGTTTTTTTCCTAAGGTTGAGTTAAAGCTGCCGCAGCGGAAATACGAAAGCACTGAGCTTGAATTACCTAAGGTACTGCCAACGGCTAACGGTTGGCAAAATGCTGAGCTGACCCTCAAAGGCATTAGTTTAGTGGGCTTGGTGAATGAGTATAATGATAATGAAAGCATGGAAGGAGAAGACTTTGCCGATATGGTCGCGCTATTGGCATTAAATACGTTAGTGGTTGTTGATATTGCCGCCAATACCGTCACTGGGGGGCCAATATCTACAGCTAAAAAACGCAACCAGTTTCAACAATCATTGGATAGGTTTGCCCATTTTGCCGATTATGTCAGAAATGCAAGAGATCAAAAGTTTTGGAATAAATACGCTGATTTTATTGACTATGTAAAACTTTCACGGGATATCCTTAGCAACTTTGTTGATGCTGCTAATATTAATGCGGCCGATTACCCTTGGCTGGAATATACCCTACACGACAGTGAAATCATTTTCACGGGACTCGAAAAACTGGAAGTTATTACCGGTGAGGTGGATGATGACTCACCAATAAAAGGCACCTTAAAGCAGCAATACCAGCGATTATTAAAAGCCGACATTGATGCAGGTAAAGTGTCAGGTGATTCCTATGATGAGTTAATCAAATTTGGCGCTAAAAAATTCACCGAAAGCCTCAAAGGTGCTGATCCGAAGACGGCCGAAATCATTATTGCTAAATATATTATGGAGCCAGTCGGGCAAGCATTAGCCGCTTATCAAAAGGGATTACGGCAACAATTAATGATCGCGCAAGCAAAGGGGCAAAAGGAGATCATTACATCCCTTGAAGCTCAAATTAAGGACCTAAACCAAGCGCGAGTCGTGATTTTGCTTTCCTCGTTAGTACTAAATTCGAGCGATATTTATCAAGATCTTAAAGCCGAACCGCAAAAAATGATCAGCACGATTTTTGAGCTTGGCGTAGAAGCCAGCGCCGAAATGGCGGAGCAAGTTTTTGACGGGGCCGACGGTGCAACCATATTAGCTAAATACGCACTGCAACGCATGACGGGAAGTGATGGCCGAGCACATATTTATCATGTCACTGGCAAACTTAGCCAAGGGGTCTCCATTGGTAACAGCATTGCCAACAAGCTATTGCCTTTTCTTTGGGATTTAGCTTGGGCACCGGGCAAAATGTCAGTTGCTTTGGTCGACGGCAAATTAAACCCGCTAGGAGCAATGCAAAGCCGTGTGGATATCTATCGTGTGGCAAATAATGGCGCGCGTGAATTAGTTAAGCAACTCAGTAATACCAATGTGATTAAAGATACGGTTATTGCTTTAGAACACCTTGAGCAGTTGGATATTGAGGTTGCACTCTCACGCCCAAATATGTTCGATACCACTCGTTCACCTTGGTTAATGAGTGGTAATGTGCCGCCTCAATCTCTCTATGAAGCCAAGATTATTGACACCAATCAGCGTGGCTATGCCAGCCGCTTTTTATGTACTCGCACCCTATTAAACGACTTGAAATATGTCGATTACCAAATAGCCAATACATCAATGGCTGACGCCTACGATACAAGATGTGGCGCTGGCGATTGGTATGCTAATACTTGGTTTAATGGCACTAAGTCAGGTGCAACCATTTATGAAGACAATGATAAATTAGCAAATAGCCTCAAGTTAAAACCCGAGCTAAGTGATGCTCAGGCGCTGATCAGCTACCAACATATTTATCGTGAGGGCGATAAACCCGTATTGGTTCTAATTGATGGCCACTCCACTAACGCGATTACCCACAAAATTAGTTTTGTGCCAGCCGTAAGCAATGTCGGTTTTGGCACAGTGCAAATGCCCGTCGATAACGGTGGCTATGTGATTGGGTTTGATGTCTCCCAAATAGTGCAGTCCAATCTTGACCCGATTGTCACCTATCGTTGGGACTTTGGTGATGGCTCAGCGGTGTTAGAAACCAGTTCTACCTTGGTCGAACATGTCTATGCCGAAGGTAGCTTTACCGTTACCTTAACCGTTGTCACCCAAGCGGGGATTGAAACCACGGTCAGCCAAACAGTTGCGGTGGGTGAGCGCCTACGTACGCCAATGCTTGAGCAACCGCGTTATCAAATTGAAACCGATGGCAGCGCCAGCATTACCCTCAATTGGCGCAATATTGAACAGAGCAGCGCAGTCAATCTGTATCTCGCCGAAGAAAGCTTTACCGACTTAAACGATATTGCCAACTACGCCAGTTTAAAAGGGGCAAGGCGCACATCGGTAAAAGGCGCAGTTGAGTACCGCTTTACCGGTTTAACGGCAGATACCGAGTATTTTATGGTCGCCACCACCCAAGGCGCACATAAAGAAAGCCCCTTAAGTAATCAAGTGCAACTCGTTACCCGCAGAGTGGCCCAGCCCACCGGCAAACTTAATGATACTGGCATCGACTGGTGCGCCGATGGTAGCAATAACTACTTGGATTGCCCTGTACAAGGTTATGAGGGCCAAGATGCCGAGTATGGCCGCGATGCGCTTGCGCGCAACGGCCAGTTGCAAAAAGTCGGTGGTGGCGCGGCAGGCTTTGATTTTACCAAGCTCGATAACAGCGGTAACGCATTACCCGAAAGCGCCAGCGAATGGAGTTGCGTGCGCGATAACCACACAGGTTTAATTTGGGAAGTCAAACAACCCGCGGGCAGCGGCGGCCTACGCGATGCCAACTATACCTACAGCTGGTATAACCCCGATAACAGCACTAATGGTGGTAATGCTGGCACGCAAAACGGTGGCACCTGCCAAGGCAGTGATTGTGATACTCAAGCCTTTGTTAATGCGGTTAATAGCCAAGGCTTATGTGGTGCCAGCGATTGGCGTATGCCGTCGGTCAATGAGTTACTTAGCATTGTCCATAATGGGCGCATTGAACCTGCGATAGAGCAAAGCTATTTTCCACATGGGAGTTCGAGTCGGTATTGGTCGTCATCGCCCGATGCCGACAATGGTAACATCGCGTGGAGCGTCAACTTCGGCTATGGTCGCGTCGGCAACGGCATTAAGTTCTACGACTTCCACGTTCGTTTGGTGCGAGCCGGACAGTAATAGGTTTTTGGCAAATAAGGAGAGGTGATGCGTTATTTGGCTCAGTTGTCTCACGGGCGTTGCGCATCCTCTTCCATTGTGCGGCTGCTATTGCCCGCCGCCGTGAAATGTTTTGTGATAAAGGATAGATATTATGCGGACAATCAATCATTACTGGCCACGGGCTTGGGTATTATTGGCGCTGCTGCTGGGCGTGAACGCCCATGCCAGCAGCTTATGTGAAGGTCGCGAAAACACGGCTATCGCAGCCACTACGCCAAGCACGGATTTTAGCGATAACGGTGATGGTACCGTTACTCACCATACCACCGGGCTTATCTGGCAGCGCTGCAGCCTCGGGCAAAGCTGGGATGGCACCGATTGCACTGGCGAGGCAAGAACCTACACTTGGGAACAGGCCTTAGTGGCCGCCGCGCAACATAGCTTGGCAGGATTCAGAGATTGGCGCTTACCGAATAAAAATGAGCTTGCCTCGATTGTCGAATACCGCTGCGTGGCTGCGATTAATAAACAAGCGTTTCCCAATACGCCATCAGCTGAGTATTGGTCGTCTTCGCCCAGTACATACACATACAGTAGTAGCTACGCGTGGTACGTCAACTTCGCCAGTGGTGGCGTCAGCTTCAACCATAAGGGCAGCAGCAGCCTCGTCCGTTTGGTGCGAGCCGGACAGTGATTGGTTTTTGGTGCTTTTGCCCTTATCGCCAGCCACTAAAGCCCTGTGGTGATTGCTATGACTAAAACGGCAAGCTTAGCTGAGCTACTTAAGCCGCCTAAACGCTCCCCGCGCTACCTAGGTTTTACCCAAACCCAGTGGCGCGGGGCGATTAAGGCGTGGTTGCGGTTGCTGCCATCGCTGACCTTTGGGGAGATTTATGGAGTGTTTTCGCTTAGCCGCTATACCCAAACGATTTGGCGTTGCTGGTGGTAGATATTGCGGATTATTTCACCAGCTAAAAGGTAGCCAAAACCTAATTAATAACAAGGATCGCTTATGAGTAGTCAACGAACCCTGACCGTATTATTTTTCTTATCTCTGTGCGGTTTTTTGTGTTTATCAAAACCGGTGCAGGCCAGTGATTATGTTAGTTGTTTAGCCGAAAAATTGCAGGGCATTACCCATGATGCCGCCGTAAAAGCGATCACTGAGGCATGCCAAGCCCAATATGCTAATAATACTGCCCCCAAGCCTGCCAGCGCTCCAGCTAAAGCCCTTATTGATGGGCGCTATCGAGATAACGGCAATGGCACCATTACCGATACCCAAACCAACCTTATCTGGATGCGTTGCAGTCTTGGGCAGCAATGGACAGGCAGCACCTGTGCAGGTTTGTCCATGGAAATGTCTTGGAATGAGGCACTGAAAACCGCGCAAAGTTTTAGCTATGCTGGCCACAGCGACTGGCGAGTACCAACTGTCGATGAGTTGGATACTCTGGTGCAATGCCCAGCAGGGCGTAAGCCTTCTGTACGCCCCAATGGTGAGTATGTTACTGATACAAATGGCTTCTGCAATGGCAGTGAATATAACAATCCCAAAATCAATATCATTGCCTTTCCAAACACCCCTAGCCGTGTTTTCTGGTCGTCTTCGCCCTATGCAGGCTATAGTGACCGTGCGTGGTACGTTGGCTTCAGTGATGGTTACGTCTACTACAGTAAGTACAACGGCCCCCGCGTCCGTTTGGTGCGTGTTGGACAGTGATTGGCTTTGGCTGTGCGTCTTTGTAGCGCATTTTAAGGGGTAAAAAGGCAGAGTAGATGCGGATGCTGCGAGTGAAACTAACAATACAGCTTGGATTGGTGTTACTTGGCGTATTGCTGCTTGGCGCTGTGGTTTACGCGCTGAGCATGCTAGAGCGTGGTGCGGTAATAGTGGGGGATAGTGATCCACTATCTCCCATGCCAGTGCCTTATTATTTAAACCTTAAAGAGGGCGAGTACGCCCGTCTCATCCCTCGGGCGCAGAAACAGTATGCGCTGGCACTGTGCCAAGGTGAAGACTATTGGCCCTTGCCTTATCTCGCTTACGATAACCTGTTATTGCAAGAAGTGCTGCAAAATCAAAATGAGTTTTCACAGCAGGACTATCTTAAAAGTCGCCTTGCATTACTGAACGAACGCTTTCGTTTTAAGCAGGATCGGCCTTTTTTACGTGGCGAGTTGCAAACGCTATTGCAAAGCAGCACTGCAGAGCAAAGCATCACCTTCAGTGCTTGGCTGAAAAACCGGATGGCAAAACAGCTTGAGCAGTTTCAGCAGTTGGATCATCAGCTAAAAGCGAGCCAGCCTTGGTGGCCGTGGGCGGATTGGCCAAGCGATAATCACTGCTTGCAATGGGCGATGCGGGTCAAGAATGATGACTCCCTCGATGCTGTGCCGATTTACCTTACCGACAATGGTGGTGGCAAAGGCATTGTGATTGATGACTTTTTTGCTCTGCTGCTAGAGCATCAAATCGATCAATACCTTGCGCGCGGTGATGTGCAAAGTGCCGCCAAGGTGTGGCCGCAGGTGATCCGATTTGAACTGCTCGATGCCCGCATATGGCAAGACAACATCATTGCGAATATCGATGAGTATTTGGGCTTTATTACGCTGTTTGGTTTAGATAAAACCGAGGCCGTGGCGTACGCCGAAACGCGGTTGCAGCAAATCGACGATATTGATTACTACCCTGACGATAAAGCCATCATGCAGCGCAGCCTAGCCTACTTACAGCAGAAGACGCGTGAATCACAGCCAGTGCCAATTTCTGCCAAAAATCAACATCGCTTGCGCTGTTATCAAGGTAAAGCGCCTTGCCTAACACTATGGCAGTTATATGAACAAAGTGATTTGCAGCGTTAGGTTTTTCAGCGTGGTGTGCCTACATATCCTAAAAAGATGACAACTCATCACTATTAATAATCCGTTTTAAGGCGGGAACACATGTACAAAAATATCTTTTTAATTTTTACTTTGATGCTAAGTGGGTGCTCTAGTCAGCATTCAATGGACGGGGTAACACAGCAAGATAAGCAAGCTGATGTTATTAATTTGCATGAAGATATTTTGGTGAGTGATGATGTTGAAGCATTAAGTAATATTCTTTTAAAATATCCTGATTCTCATCAGGCAGAAGAAATAAAGCACCGTTTGATTCATATTTATCGACAACAAAACTCTGCAAGTGGCTACCGTAATGCCTATAAATGGTCAAGTGATGAAGCTGATTTGCATGCTGCACTTAAATTACTGGATACTGAGTCTGGGTTGGCTTTTTTTATAAAAGAATGCATAAAAGATAAAGATATAAAAATGGCTAATTTAGCCTCTGTGAAGTTGCTTGTTATGTATAGAGTTAATCCTGTGTTAATCAGTAAGGGAAAAGTAATTGATGCGAATTATGATGCTGATGCTAGTAAAGCAAGAATAATGGATCATGATATTGTTTCAATTGTATCGGGTGAAAAAGAAATGATTGATTCAATTGATAGGCTGTTTGATTCTAATCTGATTGATAATGCATATCTTCATCGTGGTGGGCTAGATTACTTTTCATATGCATACAGTTATTTTTTACTGCTACAAGAGCTTAGTGAAAGTGAAAGTAAACTTAGTGAGTTGGAAAATATTCAGCTTGCATTAGTGATTAGAATCTTCTTGAATAGCAATTTGCTTAATGGAAAATATTCTCCAATAGAAACAGAACTGGAAATAGTGCCTATGGTTGTCAATTTCTATATTAGGCGAGACGATGAAATTAGAAAAGAGCAGGCTAGACGAGAAATAAAAGAAAAGCAATTTGAATTGGCCTTTTTAATTGGTGCAGGATTAGTTAAACATTCAATTAATAGTATGAGGCAAACACTAGGCGAGATTAACAGTCAGAATGAAGCTCAACGGACTATATCGAGAAATAAGGGGCCTTGGTTTTTAAAAGAGTTGTCATATTGTTCAGATGCATATAGTGGTAATATGCATAGTTATTTTTGTGATACCGTTTGTACAAATGCTAATGGTGATACTGTCAAATTGCAGTCAATTAGTGCACACAATTTTGAAAATACTGGGTGGTCAGGGTCTGATGCAAGCGGGACATTTGGATCGACATTGCAATATTATCAAAAAGTTTGTTCAAGTTTATGATTCAATATAGTGCCAGAGTATTGGAATCATATTGACTAAGAGCCACTATATACAGGGATTTTCGGTGTGATAAAGAGGTGTAATGCACTTTGGCAGGAATTAAGGTTTGGCTTGCTCCTGCTTGTGGGCTTATATGGATTTACCTATGCCGCAAAAGCCACGGAAGATCCCTTGCCAGCCGTACAGACAGAAGCTGTTTTTCCGTCTGTGCTCGATAGAAATACGCCTACATTTAAGCATGCTTTTAGCTTATTGCAACAACAGGGTGCTAGCTTGGATATTGCGTTATTTGAGCGCCATCCAGTGGAATATCAAGCGTATTTGCTCGGCAGTTACAGTGCGCAGGCGCAGCATTACCCGTTAGCGATTGAATGGTTTAATCGAGCCTATGCGGATGTAGATAAACTGAACGAGTTCAGTCAGCAAAGTTTGCTCTATCAGTTGGGATACAGCTATGCGCAGCGTGGTCAGTTAGCAGAGAGTGAACTGTGGTATCGCCGCGCGATAGCCAAGGGTAGTGCCGATGCGTGTGTTAATTTAGGTGCGAGTTATGAGCAGCTTCAGCAATATCAACAAGCCGAGGCACAGTATTTAAGCTGCCTTCCTGACAACGAAAGTGCCTTTCTTTATTAATCTCGGTACGCTTTATTACAATGGGTTAGTTAAGCAAAATAAAAATTTAGGCGGCCGTTATTGGCAGTTATCCGCTAAGCTCGATCCCTACGATAGCGATATTCAATATAACCTTGGCGTGTATTACCTCAATACCGAGCGCGACTTAGACAAAGCCCGCTACTACTTTAGCCAATGCAGTTGGCAAGAAAGCGAATGTGCCAGCGTGTTATCACATCCCTTACTAATTGGTCGCAGTGCGGAACAAGCGCATTGGCAAGCACTGCGCCAAGGCAGCGCGGTTGAGCAACGTCATCGTTTAGAAGACAGAGCCAAGCACTTGTTGCCCGTGCCTGTGTATTTTGACGATGAAACAGCAGAGATTTTGCTGCAAGTACAATTGAGCAATAACGGGTGGCAGAGTATTACCGCCACGACTCAAAGCCGAGAGCCGTTAGAAAAAGCCTGCACTTGGTTAAATCGCCTGATTTGGGTCGATACCTTTTCGGGGGCGAATGCGCAAACTTATCTGAAGCTAAATAGTGGTACGTGAATGTTACCCTTGGAGTGGCAATATCAGGGCTTGCGTTATCAAGTCCTTGAGCAAAATGGACGGTGGCAGTGCTCAGCGTATCTCCTTAAATCTAATGAGTAATTGGTATTAATATCAAGAGAGCTGCAAATAATAGTGGCGTTGTTTTTAGACCTCAAGTTTCGATAAAAACATATGATTTTGCTTATTCTGTTAAGGTTTAATGATGATGGACATTCCATGACATATTTTTAAACTGCTTATGTGGATTTGGTGATACTTAAGGGATTTATTGATGCCTTGGCTTTAATAGAAAAATCGATGAATTTTTATTTTTCAATCGTAAATGTTAGTATTGCGCAGATTTTTAGGGGATTAAACGGAACAGGAACGGATAAACATGAAGAAAGTACTGACCGCTGCACTATTGATGACGGCGCCATTTATGGCGAATGCGGGAGCCGATTTTGTTAAAGGCGATAAAACATTCGCGGGCGAAGCCGAGCTAGGTGCAACCTTAACCACAGGCAACACAGATACCTCATCTTACAAAGGTCGCTTAAACTTCAAACACGAATTAGGTGATTGGGAAAACCAATATCTTTTAGAAGGTTTATATAAAGAGGATACTGGCGAGGTCACGGCTAAGCGCTATTTAGCGGGGGCACAAGGCAACTATAAGATGACTGACCGCAGCTATCTATTTGCCAACGCTAACTACGAAGTTGACCCTTTTACCGGTTATGACTACACAGTATCTGGCGCAACGGGTTATGGTCATAGACTCTATGACACCAGCAAGACTTTCTTAGATGTTGAAATCGGTCCCGGTTATATCTATCAACGCCTCGATTCAGAGCAAGCTCTGTTAGAAGGCACAGATTCCAATGACAGTGTGGTTGCCCACGGTGTGATTAACTTCGAAACTGAAATCACAGAAACCTCAAAATTCCAACAGCGTTTTGTGGCCGACTATGGTGATAAATTAGATGCGCGGTCGGAAACCTCACTCACTGCGAATATTATTGGCGCCTTGGCAATGAAGTTTGCCATTATCGTGCGTTATAACAGCGAGCCGCTGGACAATAAAAAGAGCACCGATACCGAAACCAACATGACCTTGCTCTATTCGTTCTAATCAATGTGATTGATATCAACATAAAAGCACCGAGAGGTGCTTTTTTATTGGCTGTTTTTAGACTAACTTGAAACAAAGTTAGTTAAATCTTTATTAGTTTCGTCTGTAGTTATACAAAAATTAATGTTCTAAGCGCCTTTGGTTATCGGGAAATGCATAGAAAGTTGCGTTTTATCAAAATTTACAGAACCCGAGCTATGGTAATTTGCGAACTGATTTCCCTTGCAGAGATGAATTTAGATGAAATTACAGCGGTGGTTTAGAAACAGTGGAATGGCATTATTTAGCTTATTCTGTGTTGCAATATTGAGCGGATTCTCACCAGCAGTTTGGGCAATGACCGAAGGAACAGAACGGCTCGATTTAACCGCTGCATCAGTGGGGTATATTGCCGTATGCGTCTTCGTGCTTGCCTATATTTTGGTGATGGCCGAAGAGGCGCTGCACCTGCGTAAATCCAAACCCGTATTGGTCGCAGCTGGCATTATTTGGGGCATGATAGGTTTTGTGTATGTGCAAAATGGCATGTCAGAGGTCTCTGAAGCAGCCTTTAAGCATAATTTATTGGAATATGCCGAGTTATTACTCTTCCTATTGGTGGCGATGACCTATATCAACGCCATGGAAGAACGTAATTTATTCGATGCCATTCGCGGTTGGTTAGTGGGACGTGGTTTTAGCTTACGAACCGTTTTTTGGTTGACAGGCTTTATGGCTTTCTTTATTTCGCCTGTGGCTGATAATTTAACCACCGCATTATTAATGTGCGCTGTGGTCATGAAAGTTGGCGCTGGACAGCGAAAATTTATTACCCTCGCTTGTATCAATATCGTGGTGGCGGCCAATGCGGGCGGCGCATTTAGTCCATTTGGTGATATCACGACCTTGATGGTATGGCAAAAAGGGTTAGTGCACTTTGCCGATTTTTTCCATCTATTTATTCCTGCATTAGTCAACTTTGTCGTGCCAGCGGCAATTATGAGTATATTTATTCCGCATTATATCCCTGAGCCTGAAAAAGAGCAGGTTTACACTAAACCTGGCGCTAAACGTATTGTTGCGCTCTTCCTACTGACGATTGCTACTGCAGTATGTGCTCACTCTTTCCTTGGTATGCCACCGGTACTGGGGATGATGACAGGTCTTGGCTTCTTGCAATTCTTTGGTTATTACCTGCGTAAAACCTTTGATCGCTCCGTTGCTCGTGAACGAGCAAAGGCGGAGTTACGTCAGGATAAACAGCGTCTTCAACAGTTAGGTAGTGTCGTGCCGTTCGATGTGTTTAATCGGATCTCCCGTGCTGAGTGGGATACATTGCTGTTTTTCTACGGGGTAGTGTTATGCGTCGGTGGTCTTGGTTTTATGGGGTATTTAAGTCTCGTTTCTGAGGCCTTGTATTCCCATTGGGATGCGACCTTTGCCAACGTAGCCATCGGTTTGTTGTCTTCAGTCGTGGATAATATTCCGGTGATGTTTGCGGTGTTGACTATGAATCCAGATATGGCCTTAGGTCAGTGGTTACTGGTGACGTTAACCGCAGGGGTGGGTGGCAGTTTATTGTCCATCGGCAGTGCGGCAGGGGTAGCATTAATGGGGCAGGCGAGGGGGATTTACACCTTCGGATCACATTTACGTTGGACTCCTGTCATTGCGTTGGGATATGTGGCGAGTATTTTAGTACATATGTGGCTCAATGCTGCAATGTTCTAAAAACAAATGAAACATAATGTATCTTCGTTTGTTTTTAGCATTAAATTTTTTATTGATGTAATTCACAGATTATTCATCTAACGGGTGGAGATGTCCTCGGATTACTGCGTTATTAAAGTTCAAATTGTATACTCGGCTTCAAGTTAAGTAATGCTAGGAGCCGAGATGCAAATTGGTGATTGTTGGTTTGATGCCCAAGAACATTTGTTAGTCGATGCCTCTGGCTGTCGCTGGATACTGAGTAGCGATGAATATCAAGTACTGAGTGTATTGGCTAAGCACCGAGGTAAGGTGGTTTCCCGCTTTGAATTAACGCAGTTATTGTCATCCTATGTTAAGGGGGCCCGTCGGTGTGATGATACTCTCGATGATGTTATCAAGCGGTTGCGTTCTATATTAGGAAAAAAGCCATATTCTTTACTCGATACGGTACGGGGCGAGGGGTTTATTTTATATCCTTCATCAGTGTCGATTAATCATAAGCTGCTTGACTCCCCAACATATCAAATCAATCCGCTACAGTTCGCACTCATCATACTTGTGACCCTGATAGCCCTATGTGGGATTGGGGCTCATATTAGCCATCCAACGCAAATTGCACCAAATTATAGCCAGCAGATCCAGAAGCCAAATGGTTTGGCGTCAGAGGTTAAGTTCTACACTGGGCAATACTACTGTACGGAGATGAAGTCTCTCGTCGAACAAATGATGGGGCAAATTGAAGCGTGTGCCGTGTTTCCTTGGCAATCTGTGGCGGCGAATATTTCTATTGATCGCAAGTTAATCAGCTTTATTTTACGGGATAACCGTGAGAATGGGCTTAAGTTTCAGACGATAAAATTAATGTCTGACAATTTTATGAGTGATACATCGCAACCTGATTGGTTAACACTTGCGGGGATATGTAGCTAAGATGGCATCCAGCATTTTTGCGTTAAGCCGTTTAAAACCATGGCAACTCCTGTTAATCATTATGCTCGGATTGGGGGGGCTGCTATATGGATATGGGCAGAGTGTTAGCCATAAAAGTTTAAACTTAGATTGTCATGCTCAGTTATTCCAGCCACCGTTTTCCGATGCATCTTCGTCATTATTGCGCCATTCTTTATCGCTTTCGGTCCAAGTGCAGGGGCAAAAGGCGGCTTTAGATTATAGTTATGGCATTGATAATAAGGAGCTTGCGTCCATCAACTATTCTGGTGAGGTTAAACATTTTGACATTGGCACTATGACCTATCAATTTGATTTAGCTCAAGCGAATATCAAAATGGATCTGCTGCAAACAGAGCTCCCTGAGCCGATTCGAGAAGATGTGCAACGCTCAAGGGCAGCATTAATCGCGCTGGGAACCATGAGCTTTAATATGCAGATTGTGGATATTAATCGTATTGATGACTATACCCTGATTAAATTTATGCCCAGTGGTAATTTATGGGCGTGTAGTAGTCGCTAATAACAAAATAGGCACCCAAACTAGAGGTGGATGCCTATTTGATTAGGAGTCGATGAAAAGGATTACAACGGAACGACTGGAACTAAGGTCAGTTCATTATTGGCTTTGGTACCATAAATTTGAATCGCGACTTTAATTTGCGCCACGGCGCCACTTGGGTCCTGTTGCTGCCAATCAAGTCCTGCTATTTCAAACTGATACTGACCATTTTTTACCTCGGTTAATTTACCGCTGCATTCACCTTTGCTTTGGCAACGATAGCTTTGAGTGACATGCCAACGTTTCCATGCTTTAGCATTTGACGACGATTTATTCTTGTCAGGAAAGCCAAAATAGTAAATATCGTAGTTTTTAGCCGCAGTGATTGCCGCTTGTGACGCATCAGCCAATGTAAATAACAACGTGCCGGTATTGGGATCAAATTGCTTTACTGCCAGATTAAT
Organism: Shewanella sp. MM_2022_3; assembly: GCF_022557375.1. Taxonomy (NCBI): domain Bacteria; kingdom Pseudomonadati; phylum Pseudomonadota; class Gammaproteobacteria; order Alteromonadales; family Shewanellaceae; genus Shewanella; species Shewanella sp. MM_2022_3. The sequence goes on along the minus strand of NZ_JAKZGV010000009.1, from coordinate 26,734 downwards.
TTGCGTCGCCTCGTCAATACTCACGGTTTTTTCGACGGGCGGAGGTGGTGGCGGAGGTGTGATTTCCTCTGACTTGTTATCGTCACTACCACAGCCAGCAAGGGTAAACGAAGCTAGGGTTAACGCAAGTAATGGGTATTTCATCACTGCCTCCTTAATTAAAATGTCCAGTGTGGCAAGTGGTACATTCCATATCCGTTTTAACGCTTGCTGCCGAGCCTAATGTTCCAGTGCTGCCATGACAAACTTGGCAATCCTGAGCCTCAAGTGAAGGTTTACTACCTGGTAAGGCACCGATATTCTCTCCTTGATGGGCACGGTTTAGCAGTTCGACCAGGTAATACGCCATGGAAGCTGATAGGCGATAACAGCGTTCACCTTTTTTAGCAAAGGGTAGGCCTGATGCCCTAGACCAGTTACTAATAGAAGAGTGGCACAATACGCTCATGGCTTTTGATGAACTACCAACCAGAGCCGTTTTTTCTGCGGTTGAGCCTATGCCTGCAATAAATTCAGGGGAAGATAAAGGTAACGTTGTATTTTCATAATAACGGAATGTGTTGGCAATCACTGCGCTGTTTTGACCATTAATATCATCTAAGATATTGACTAACATACCGATAGCGTTGAGGTTTCCACATAAGGTGCCTTGGCCTGTGACCCCTGCAAAACCATAACCGGCAAGCGCGGTTGGGATAGTTTTAAACTTATCAGCATCGGCACTATTAGATTGCGCTAGCATAGTGACGACAGAGTGAAATACTTGGTGCATACAGCCACCACCTGTCTCGTAGGCGAGTTTGGCGGTTGCCATGGGGTCTAGTGGTGCGTATTTGAGTTTTTCGCCGAGCGCTAATTGATATTGACCGTCGGCATTGGTCGCCGCAAAGGCTGACGTACCCATTAATGTTGCGCCCGCTGCTGCTGTGCTGATACCGATAATACGAGTTAATGCTTGGCGTCGATTAATGCTCATCATAAATTCCTCTTTAGTAATTGCTTTTATTTATCAATCAGAAAACTGGGTTGATGAAAGCCATTCTAGGGAACCAAAAGATAAATAATGTGATTTGCCAGAGAGGATATTTCCCTTATTAGTGAAGACGGTGTCGTTGAATTTTTAATTGCTTTATAAGGTTGAATTTTGGGGAATAATTCGCTTTTTTAGATTGTAATTTGTGCTGACACACATTATTTGTGATATTTATGTAAATTTTTAAGCATTTATCAGCCCAAGTTATTGTCTGCAAATACCATTTACATCTGTGAACTAAAGCAGATTTTTATTTTATACACCCAACCTGCGGCTTATCTCACGAAATGTAATTATTTGCCGCCTTGGGTTAACAGGATCACAGTAATCATTAGAAGCCTTGCATAGACTTAATTCCATGATTTTATAGGCTTGGGGTTTTCTTTATGCAAGTGGGGAGCTGTTGGTTTGACAAAGAGCGTGGTTTGCTCGTCGAACAAGCTCGGAATGAATCTTGGCACCTTCCTCGTGCTGAGTTACAGGTGTTGACCTTATTGGTTGAACATCAAGGTAAACTGGTCTCAAAGCATGAGCTTAAGACTGGTGATGGTGAGCACCCACCGCTAACAGATACTTCACTCGCTCGCGCAGTATTTATGATCCGCTCTTTTCTTGGTCCGCAGTATGAAGGGCTGATTGAAACCGTCAAAGGCCAAGGTTATTTGCTACACAATACCCAAGGGCAGCGGTTAAAAAGCTTTCATTATCCTCGATTACAGTCACTACCTTGGTGGAGTGCGCTACTGGTTTTTGGTTTTATGCTGGCGATTTCGGGTTTTTATCTTAGCCGAATTGATCATAGTGTGCCGACTGAACCCTTGTTATCGACAGAACTTCCTTTGGCATCAGGACAACATATTCGCTTGCACCTTTACGCTAATTCTAAAACGAACAATACCATATTGTTTGAGTTAGGCGATCGATTGGGCCAGGGACTAAGCCGCTGCGGACAGAGTGATTGGTCCGAGGTTTATTCTTCTCTTTCACATGATAAACAAGTGCTTAACATTACTTTGCGCGGCCATAAGCTCGGGCAGTCCGTTATTCGAAACTTAAAGATAAGTGATTTTAGACGCCCTAAAGAGTTTATTGATGCACAGTGGCTACAGGAGATTGGGATCTGTGGCTAAGTGGCTAAAGTGGACGATAAATCTCACGATTCTCACTGCGCTGATTGTGGCTTGCGGGGTGATTTATCTGCAATCAGTCTCAAATAAGGCGGTGATCCTCAATTGCAGCTCCGAACTTTTTGACCGTCATGCTCAACGGGTTGAAGATGGTAAATACTATCTTTTAGTCGATGTGCTGATCTCAGCGGGCAATGCACAGATTAATTATCGATATTTTAACCTCGATGGCTCCAGTGCAGGCACCATTCTGATGCAGGGCGAAGTGCAAAATATGGAACTCAATCGTATGGCCTACAACGTGTCGGTTAAGACCAAGACAGAATCTGAGGAGGTCGATAAAAAACATTGGCCAGAGCATATGAAGTATCTGTCTTATATTAGTAGCTTACATTTTAGTGAGTCAGGCAGACATAACCTTAGCATTGAGGTGCTTGATAGTGACCCAGACCAAGACTACGCCGTGGTATTGTTTCAGCCCAGTAATACGGTTTGTGGTTGTCGAATCGTCAATAGCCGAATTTAATCAGTGAATTTAGCGCGCTTTCGGTTTAGATTGTATTTTCGATGGTGTTAATGCTGACTCTTTGGCTCCAATCATTAAGGTTTTTGTGTTTAAGATACGTGTCAAACAAGAAGAATCCCTGTCGATTAAGTTCAGCCACCAGATGGAAAAGGGCGATAATCGTCAGCTTGACCTCTATTTCTTTTTACCTAAGGAAATGGGCATAGGTGCGCACACCTTAAACGAAGAAGAATATTATCATAGCGCCATTGTTGGCCGCCGTTCTTACTATTCCGAAGGTTTGCATTTACCGCTCGTACAAGGCCGTTTTGCTAGTATGAATCGCCGCACTGTGGAAGAGTTTAGGCTGTACTTAAACTTGTTTGCCTACCAATTTGCGGTAGCGGTTGAAAACGATGTCAAAGAACTCAATCGGATTGCTGATGTTGAGCATTTTTATCTCGCACTCGATGAGTTGTGTGAACAGATAACCCAATTGCTGAAAAAGTTTCGCCGTAATGAACCAGGCGATGCTAAATGGAAATCCTATTTTGAAAATGCGGATAACTATCTGTCTTGGTTTTGTGAGCAGCAACTGCTAAAAGTATTAGCCCACGCTACCCGTACCAGTGACTTTTCCGACATTCAAGAGCGAGTGCTGACTCTTTGTCGAAATGAATCAGCCTATCGTGATGCCAATAACTATAACTCGGCACAGACAAAACAAGATCCTAATCGAATTTCGAATAAGATGCTGTTATTACGGCGTTTGATTCAGCAAGGGGTCGTACTTAAAGAAGAGTTAAAACCGCTGGGGATCGGCCTTAAAAAGTTCACAACGGGGCTTGCCACGGCATTAGTGATGTTGGTGGTGTCGGCGCTGATTATTGAGGCACAGGGCGTTTTTAGCGGTTTTACTATTGCCCTCGTATTGACCTTAGCGGTGATATACGGATTTAGGGAAATCTTTAAGGACGATGTGCGTAATGCTCTTTGGCGCTTTATCCAGCGTGGTCGGCCGCGGTGGAGCCGTATCTTAAGGGATACCACTAGCCAGGCTGTTATTGCTAAACAATTGGTGTGGTTGGAGTTTATGCGGCCACAGGATTTACCCGAAAAGGTCAATGAAATCCTAAAACACCGGCATAGCCAGAACAAAGTCGATGCCGAGATCCTCCATTACAAAATTGCGACTCGGGTAAACCAAGGCGAGTTTCAGGCGGGCTATTCAACAATTCAAGAGCAAGTCAACTTTAGTTTTGTGCCGTTTGCCCGCTACTTAGAGCGGGGCAAAGCCAAGATTTACAAGGAGCTTGAGGGCAAAATCAGCCATGAGTCGGTCGAGCGTCGTTACCAAGTTAATCTGATTTTAGTGCTACGTGATGGCCGTGAAGAGCCGGAATATGCTCGCTATAAAATCACGATGAACCGCTCTGCGATTATCGAAATCACCCAAAGCCAACTGCCAGATTCTTTTAATCCGCCCGTTAAGACGGCTGGCGAGTAAAAGCCTGGCCGATATTCTGGTCGTTATTTTGTTTTGCTCGTTTGAGTGCAACCTCGGCATTGCTGAGGTATTGCTCCAGACTTTGTCCTTCTTGATAGCTAGCTATGCCGATGCTGATCCCTTCACCTAAACCGTTGCTGTTAAGCTTTTCTATGGTATTAAGGGCAAAGTGATGTGCCGCTGTTGCATCGGTATCTGGAAGTAATAACAACAGCTTACCCAGTTGCCAATGGAGTATTTGGTAGTGGGTTGGTATCTCAAGTAATAGCTGAATTTCCACTTCTTGCTGGCGATTTTCGAGTTGATCGATATCGCTCATGTGGCTCAGTAATCCCTCTGGATTAATGTCCATCACGAGTAGACTCGAGTGGTTGCGGCTTTGGGGCGAAAGTGAAGCAAAATAGCGTTCTAAATCTGACAGGTGCTGCAAAATCGTGCTGCGATGTGGCACAAAACTGCGGGGTTCTGCGCCACGTTGGCCATCGATAGCTTGTTCTAAGGTGCAGATGATGTAATCAATCTCACCGTCAGTCGCGACATGCCCCTTGAGGGTGGCCTGTAAACAATTGGAGTGACGTAGATTGGGTGAGCAAAGAATCTGGCCTTGCCATTGGCCTTGCATGCTGATTTGGGCAGTGATCCGTTGCCATTGATTACCTAAATCGTTAGACAGCAATGACGCTAAATCATGATTCAGATCGCCGTTGAGTTGCATGAGCTGATCAAATACAGGATTAATTTTTATCAACTTACCATTGGCATCCGTCAGTGCCGTCGCCACCGTGGTATCACACAGCAGCTCACTTAAGAATGCTTGGTTCTGACTGTTAATAATGGCGCTGATATCTTCAAGCGTGATCAACATATGGGGTAAACCTCGCCCTAATCGCGGGGCTTGTCGTACGTTGACTCTTAGTGTTGAACCCGCTTCATTGTCGAGCGACAAGTGACCAGACCATTCACCCAATCGGTGCACTTGTTCGAGGATTTGCGTGTGCGTTAGATCATCGAGATTTAAGGCACGTTGCAGACTTCGATCGGTTAGTTCATCTTGGGGAACTCGAGTCGCTTCGGCCGCTTTAGGGTTGGCACTGATAATGCGCGCCTGTTCATTGGCTAATATATAGCCTATTTCACTGTTAAACAGTGAGTTTGCAACGTCAATGCTGTATTGGCGCGAGCGATACTGTAACCGATACATGTGGCTAAGTAGAATGACCCAAGCGGCCAGTAACGTCAGAACTAAAGATGCGACGATAACGATGTTCTGCCACTGCGAAAACTTTGAGGCAATATCGTCGTTACGGATATAAGAGAGTAAAAAATATTCCCGGCGCAGCTCGGGTTGGTTAGTGAGTTCAACTTTAAGGTAAACAAACGTCGCATCTTCACCGTGAAACTGGCCAAAGTTGCTCATCGACATTTCGCGCCATAGTGCCGGATAACTTTGGCGTAAACTCGCGCCTAAGGTATCTGGAATATGGGTTAACGGTGCAAGATCGCTCACCCCTGCATAGAGTAATCCTTGGGTATCCAGTACTAACATGGGGGATTTATTGCTTGAGAAAGCAGGTTTTATCGCCTCTAACATCTGTACCATTGAATTGTAGGTAACGAGATAACCTAAAGAGCTTTGATCGGGTTTTTCTAACCAGGTCATTTGATACATGTAGGGTTCGAGCATGCCATTGAGTGGCACAAACTCTAAAGGTGAGGTGAACACTTCTTTTCCACCAAAATTACGGCTAGAGCCAAGAAGGGCTGCGGGAAGTGCATCCTGACTAAAGTTAGCCGGTGTTGCAAATTTATAATTTCCCTGAGGGTCGAAGAGGGCAATCCCTAGTAGTTCGGGAATATGCTCAACGAGTTCTTGCCAACTTGCCTGTAATTTTTGCTCTGCTGCAGGAGTTGGATTTTTAAGATATTGATTGAGTAGTTCATCCTTGGCGAACAACTGAGTGCGAAACTGCTGAAAGGCAACCTTATCTGTGATCAGCGTGCCTATCGTTTGTAATTCGCTATATCTTTGAGTTGCCCATTCTTCCTGTAACCTACGCTCACCTAAGGTAATGATTAAATTAGTTAAAATTATCATACCTATCACAAGCATCGATAACTGACTCGCAACAGCCAACAGGCGTTGGTGAGACCAATGCAGCCCTTGGGTCAATGAAAGTAATGGTGCGAGTGGATGTAGGCTTGGTTTGTTCTTCAGCATGGGCCGATTTTGAGTTGATGATCTGTTAATTTGGCTATGTTAACACGAATGAAATGTTACGACAGTGGCAAGTTGCTCGGTGATGGCGTTATCCCGAGCAAGAGATTCATCTAGTGGAGAGTCAAGGAGCTTGCTAGCCGAGTGTGCCGAGTACTCTGTGTTTAAACTCGCAGCCAGTTGCGAGCACTTGCTCACGGCAAAGGTCGATATCTACTCCATCTAATCCTTCAATCGCTGAGACTTGCACTCGCTCAATATAGTGGGGTGCGAGGGCGATAAAGGCATTTACCGCGGCATAGGAGTCTGCAAGTTTAGGTCGGCAATGTTGGTTATAGGCCGCCTCATTATCGGCATTGAGTGAGATAGATAAGCCATCAACACATTCAGCCAGTTCGGGCAGGATGTTACGTCGATGCACAAGATTACCCAATCCATCGGTATTGACCCTAACTCGACCGCCACGACGTTTAATTTCCTTGGCGACGGCAAGCAGCGTTGGAAGATTCATGGTCGGCTCGCCATAGCCACAAAACACATATTCCTCAAAGTCTTCCACATTGCCTAACAGCGGGATAATTTCCTCCGGTTTGGGCTGGTGGGTTAGTGCTAATTGATATTCATGGATTTGCTTGCTGCCATTGTGTTTCGGACAAAAGACACAACGCAGAGTACAGCGGCCAGTGATGTTTAGATAACGGCTTTTACGAATGTCGTAGACCAAGGTTTCGGTTGCGCAGGTCTCATTGGTACAGACTTCTGCGGTAGTATGGCCATTGGCTAAGGTCTCAGTGGCGATGAGCGGTTCAGGTTTGGCTCTAGCAGTGTGTGAGTTTGGCATACAACGACTTTATTTGGGTCTAAGCGATAACTTAAGGTGAGTGTAACCAATGCCCATAGGGATAACTGCCACTTAGATCGCACTACGCGTTTTAGGATGGCGCACTGCAAAAGCAAAAGAGAGCCTAAGCTCTCTTTTTATGGGATTCGCATAGATTACAGACGATAACTAATCCCGCTTATAGTCTGACTCATGTATGGCATCCAAGGAGATACTGTGGCTCTCGTTGATATGCAATGGAGTGTCCTGCGTTTTTTTCGGACGCCACCACCAATGGTAGAAGCGGCTACCAACGCGCTTTGCATCATCAAGTATGATATACAGTAGCGGCACTAGGATTAAGGTCACCACAGTTGAGAATAGAATACCGAAGGCGAGTGAGGTCGCCATGGGGATCACTATCTGCGCCTGTAAGCTGCGCTCAAGAATAATAGGCACTAGACCGACAAAGGTGGTCAATGAGGTCAAGATAATCGCCCTAAAACGATAACATCCTGAATCGACCGCTGCTTGCCTCACCGATTGACCTTGTTCACGAGCTCGGTTAACAAAGTCAACTAAGATCAGCGAATCGTTCACCACGACCCCTGCAAGTGCAACGATACCACAAAGACTCAACACACTCATGGCAAGTCCTTGGATCAAATGCCCAAACAGGGCGCCGATAATCCCAAAAGGGATCACTGACATAATGATCAGTGGCTGGCTGTAGGATTTAAGCGGCACAGCCATCAAGGCATAGATGGTAAACAGTGCAAAGAAGAAACCTTGTATCAATCCGACCATGGCATTCTGTTCATCCAAACTGCCACCATCGAGAGCCGTTTGAATCTTAGGATATTTTGCCTGAAGTTGCGGCAAGTAATCTTTCTGGATTTCATTAACGACTTTAGAAGGTTCAACCTTGTTTTTATTCGCGTTAGCGTTAATGGTTATTGCTCGTTTACCATCGACACGGGTAATAGATGCATAAGATTCACCCTTTTCGACTTCAGCAACGGTGGAGAAAGGTACCGACTTACCTTGCGGCGTTCGGATCAACATATTCTCCAGATAGCCAACGGTACGGCGCTGTTCTAAGGGATAGCGAACCATGACTTTGATTTCTTCTTTATTACGTAAAATACGTTGTGCTTCATAACCGTAGAAGCCGTAACGGACTTGGCGTGCTAAATCGGATAAGGTTAAACCTAATGCTTCCGCCTCGGGGCGGATTTTTAAACGGATCTCATGGCTGCCCGAGGAAAAGTTATCGGCGATATCATACACTCCCTCGTAGGTCGCTAGCTTTTGCTTAAGTTCGCGAGCCGCAGCTGATAATTCTTCTAAATCGCTTGAGGTTAATCTAAAAGAAATATCGCCACCACCGCCGCCACCGTTACCTCTAGCGTTAAAGTCGAGTTTCTTGACTGACAATAACTCGGGCAATTGTTCACGCCACTCGGTAGCAATGGTTTCACCGTCGACATTCCGATCTTCACCCTTAGTCAGTTCGGCAAAAATAAAGGCAGAGGTGCGTGAGCTCATGTTGATAAAGCTGTGTTTCACTACTTCGCTGCCGTTATCTTTCTCCATTTTGGCGTTCATTTTGTACAGGGCTTCTTCAATCTCCTGTACCACTTTAAGGGTGTTTTGTTCTGAGCTTCCCTCATCCATTTCTAATTGAACTTGGATAAAGTCGGAAGGAATATCAGGGAAGAACACCCAGCGCACTTTCCCGCTTGCCACTAAAGCGACAGACAAAATCAGCACACCTATAAAGGCCGCGACAACGTTGTAGCGATGTTGGATACAGCGCTCAAGGAAGTTGCGGTAACTGTGGTGAATAAAGTGTTGAACACGATTGTTAAATTTTTCTTTAAAGCGCCCAAAGAAACCCGTAGGTTCCCCTGGCTTTTTAAACTTCATATGGGCCAAGTGTGCTGGGAGAATAAATTTAGATTCAACCAGTGAAAATGCCAGGCACATGATGACGATCATGCCGATGGATTTCCAAATAATTCCCATCGGACCTGAGACCATTAGCATAGGGATAAAGGCGGCGATGGTGGTTAATACCCCAAAGGTGGCGGGCATGGCGACCTTTTGCGCACCGCGGATCACATTGTCAATCGAATGTCCGTGGCGTTCGACCTCACTGTAAGCGCTTTCCCCTATAACAATTGCGTCATCGACCACTATCCCCAAGACCAAAATAAAGGCAAACAGTGTCAGCATGTTGATGGTCATGGAGAAAGGTTCAAGCGGCATGATCAGCATTGTACCGAGGAAGCACACGGGGATGCCCATCATCACCCAGAAAGCGAGTTTAAGATCGAGGAATAACGCCAAAATCACAAACACTAACAGTGCGCCATAAAACATGTTCGACATCATCATGTTTAAACGGCCCTTGAGGTAGTGAGTTAAGTCGCCCCAAGTATCCAATTGAGCATTCGCAGGTAAGGTTGCACGACGTTTCTCGACGTAGTCTTTTACCTGCTGAGCAATATCGAGCGCATTTTGATCGTTGACGCTGGTGACTTCGATAATCGCGGCGGGTTTGCCGTTAAAACGGGTGTACTCTAGACGCTCTTCAAAATCGTCCTTAATGGTGGCAACTTGCGGTAACATCACCCGGCTACCGTCGGCACGGGTAGTGACAACGATATTGGCAAAATCATCGCCCGTATAGGCTTGACCTTTAGTGCGCAGCAGAATGTCGCCATCTTCGGCGCGTATCGAGCCGCCTGGTAAGTCGATGGAGGAATTTTGTACCGCCGTTGCGACTTGTGAGAAAGTTAAGCCGTATTCCCGCAGCTTATCTTCCGAGACTTCGATACCGATTTCATAGTCGCGAACTCCCGTGACTTTAGCACGGGTTACGGCGGGGAGCTGGGTCAAATCATCACGCACCGATTTGGCTAGCTCCTTCATATCGTGCAGTGACATATCTCCGTACACCGACACCCAAATCACGTTGTTTTCGGGCTCGATTTTAAAGATTTGTGGTTTTTCGATGTTCACCGGGAAGGTGGAAATCGCATCCAGTCGTAACTTGGCTTCATCGAGTACGATTTGGACGTCGTAGTCGTCTTCCACTTCTACCGTAATTGAACCAACACCTTCACTGGCAACCGAGGTGACTTTTTTAATGCCGTTGATATCTTGAATGGCTTCTTCAATCTTGATGTTGATGCCTTCTTCGATTTCCTGTGGCGCAGCACCTGGGTAAGCAACGGTAATACTCAATAAATTCAGGTTGAAAGAGGGAAATACCTCTTTATTGATCAGCACTGTGCTAAACATCCCGCCAATCAGCAGTGCCCACATTAACAGGTTAGCTGCCACGCTATTGCGGGCAAACCAAGCTAAGATCCCTTTTTGCGTATCCATTATTTTACTCCAGTGGCCGCAAGACTCGACTCAGGAGCATCTTCCTTAGGCGTCTGCACTGGTTTTGTTTCTTCGCCTATCACTTTGACTAATTGGCCATTGGCCATGTTATTAAAGTGAGTGATAGCAACTCGCTCACCGGTTTTTAAGCTGTCCTTGATAAATACGTTTTCAAGATCGCTACGCACGACATTCACATGGCGCATTTCGACGATATTGTTATTGTTAATCAAGGCGACATGCTCATTGCGTACCACATGGCGAGGCAGTTTGACTATACCATCGACGGTGCGGCCCTTAATCACGGCGTTGACAAAACTGCCGTATTTCAGTGGTAAACTGCCTTGGGTTTTGTGCTCTCGCAGGTAAGGATCTTTTATCTCGGCGACGAGGTAAACCATGCGGTTATCGGCATCAATCACCCCTTCGCTGCGGATGATATTGCCTATCCAGGTATTTTCCTTGCCTGCCAATGAGGCGCTTAAGGTGACTTGGGTATCGGGATTATCGACGGATTCCAAATAGGCCAAATCATCGTTAGAGATAGGTAGGCGAATTTCTGCAATGCGGGTGTCATACAGTTCACCAAGATTTGTACCTAGGGTAACGTATTGTCCTAAGTCGACATTTCTTGCCTTGATAATGCCATCAAAGGGCGCACGAATAACGGTACGTTCTAAGTTACGCTGGGCGCGAGCTAAAGCCGCCTGCGCATATTTAACGTTAGCTTGTTCTTTTTTCAATTGAGGGATGCGCAAACCGAGTTCAGGCGGCAATCCTTTGTCGTAACCCTTAAACTCAATTTTGGCAACTTCGCCGCGGGCGATTTCCTCATTGAGTGCTGCGGTTGCTTGAGCCAATGTCGCTTCGGCTTGCATTAAGTCGGCTTCGTAATCTGAAGGTTCGATCTGGGCAAGTTGGTCGCCTTTTTTCACTATGCCACCGGCAACAAATTGAGGTGAAATCGTCAGCATCCGCCCTTGGACTTCAGTCACCAGTTGCGTTTTATATTTGGGCGTGACAACACCGTAGGAGGGTAAGTTAAGCGAAACTGTTTGTTGCTCAACCTGGGTGACATCCACTATCGGGATCGGCATTTCTTCGGGTTTCTGCTCAGGTGTCTCCTTGGTTTTCATCAGCAAACCAGCGCCAACAATAAAGAGCAGTAAGATAAAAAAAGGAGATAATCTCCTTAGTAAGGTTTTGATCATATGATTGTTACATCCGTGCTAAATCGCTTAATGCGCCTAAAGTATCAGAGTCAGGCTGCGCAATAAATTTATTTTTGTAAATAAAATGTGTCTAAAGATGATGCTATCGAGTTTGTGTCCTGTTACCGCGACGGTTTAGTTTGCTGAGGATACAATTGCGTAGGAGTAGAGTGTTTTTTGTCATATGGGGTTCCACCCCGTACAAAAATATTTGCTAGGTCAATGAGCATAAAAAAAGCCGCAATTTTGCGGCTTTTAGGCGGAAGTAAGTATCAGCTTACTCCAAGGTTAGAAAACCTAGGACTGTTTTTTGCGGGCAATTTTGCTAGCTTTTTTTGCCGCTTCTTTTTTGCTGGTTTTTTTCGCCGCTTCTTTGGCTTTTACTTTTGCCTTTTTCTTGGATGGAACTCGCGCCTCTTTGTGCTTAGGACGTAATTCCTCAATGATTCGGCGTTTAAGGGGTTGCTCAATATAACGCTCAATCTTACCAACGATGCGCATATCATGGGCCTCAGCCAGAGAAATTGCCGTACCTTTGGCACCCGCGCGGCCAGTACGACCAATACGGTGGATGTAGGTATCGGCTGAACGTGGCATATCGAAGTTAATCACGTGGGTGATATCATCAATATCGATACCGCGGGCAGCCACATCGGTCGCCAGCAATACATTCACTTCGCCCTTAGTAAAACGACTTAAAGCTTGGAAACGTTTCTTCTGTTCCATATCTCCGCGCATAAAAGCACAAGGGATGCCGGCTTGGAGTAACTGACCTTCGAGGCTAGAGACTACATCGCGAGTCTTCACGAATACGATGGCGCGTTTTACTTCTTCCTGTTTTAACAAGTGGCAAAGCAGGGCAAATTTATGGTCTTTATCATCGGCGAGATGGATCCATTGGTGGATCTTGGCTTTCTCTTTGCGCGGTGCATCAACATCGATTTCGATAGGATCATTAAGCACTTCGCGGGCAAAGCGGATAACACCACTGCCTTCAAGGGTGGCTGAAAACAGCATATTCTGCTTGCGGCCTTGGGCTTCGAGTGCGATGGCTTTAACCACGGCAGAGAATCCCATATCGAGCATACGGTCAGCTTCATCGATGATCAGTATGTCGACGGATTCTGCGCTGAATTTACCTTTATCTAAATATTCCATCAGGCGACCCGGTGTCGCGACCAGAATATCGATATTGCCCTTTAGCGCTTCTTCTTGAGGTGCATAGGGCACTCCACCCGTGATAATTGCAATATTTAGCCCTTGGTCTGTGGCTAAATGGCAGGCATAGCGGTGAATTTGGCTCGCCAATTCACGGGTTGGGGTAAGAATTAATACACGCGCTTGACCCGAGTAACGACGCGGGAAGTCGATTAAATGTTGTAGCGCGGGTAATAAGAAACTGGCGGTTTTACCTGTACCCGTCGGGGCGCGCGCCAAAATATCCCGTTGCTCTAAAGCATGCGGCAACGTTTCTTGTTGGATTGTGGTGGGCGTATTGTGCCCCATGGCTTTAAGTGACTCTAATAAGCTAGGGTCAAGCTGGAAATCTTCAAATTGCATGCGCAGCGTCTCGACGAATAATAGCCCAGCATTATAAAGCTTATGCCTGTTAACTTAAATAACTTAATCCCAATGGCTTCGCTTTTCGGTGACGGGGTTGATAGAAAGGCCTCTTTTACTCTGAACCCCACGGATAAATTCGCAGTGATAATGTGATTTGTCGCATTTTGAGGCAGACAATTGGTAAAACTTGTATAAGATAAAAGTGATTTTTGTAACAAATGTCTGGCGTTTATTCAGAGTGTTGGATGGATTGTATCCGCGTGGTTTGGCGTTTAAGCAATAAATCGATGCCATTTATAGACCATACTCATCATTTTATGGCCCCTAAGCGTTAGCCCTAGTTGAATTGGCAAACCATTTCGGCGTGATTCTATTTATTTAATATGGGCTTGAATATTATGATTTTTAATTGGTTATCATCTTTTTTTACTTCATCTCAAGATAGCCTGTTACTCAATGTTTATTACGACCCTTTATTGGTCGCTATTTCTATTTTTATTGCTATTTTTTCTGCCTTTATGGCGTTTCAAGTTGCGACACAAGCTGCACGAACCCAATCTAAATCGCGACAGCAAATTATGTTATTCACTGGCAGTCTTGTCCTCGGTGGGGGCGTGTGGTCAATGCATTTTATTGGCATGCTGGCCTTTAATTTATGCACTCCAGTTTCTTATCAGTTTGGTCTTACTGCCTTATCGGTGTTACCCAGTATTGCGGCCTCGTGGGTGGCGCTTAGCCTACTATCTCAACCACGTATTCGGTTTCCCCAAGTATTGATTGGCGGTGTTTTAGTGGGTGTAGGTATTGGGGTAATGCATTATGTTGGGATGGCTGCCATGGATATGGCGCCATTATTGCGTTACGACCCTCTAATATTTGCTCTGTCGATTATCGTTGCGGTGATTTTAGCCATTATTGCACTTTGGGTTCGTACCGGACTGAATCAGTTTATCTCATCCAGCATGAGCACTATTACGAGTAATTTTATTGCCAGTATCGTGATGGGATTGGCGATTGCAGGTATGCATTACACCGGTATGGCGGCGGCGCGTTTTGTTAAACCCGCTGGACTAGAGCTTAGCGAACAAACGTCTGAAATTTCGTTTTATCTTGCGCTCGGGGTATCGATTATTACCGTCGTCATTATCTGCTTAGTGCTGATTGTGAATGTGATCTTTAAATATAAAGATCTGTCTTTACTCGCTAAATCAAACGAAGATCGAATGCTGGCTATGATGGATACCGCAGTGGATGGCATTATCACCATCGATGGTCAAGGTATTATCGTTAGCGTAAACCAAGCGGTGACGCGTATCTTGGGGTGGCCCTCGACAGAGTTACTTGGTAGCAATGTCAAAAAAATTGTGCCCGCCTCCATTCGCCCCCAGCATGATAGTTATATCGCTCAATATGTTAAAACTCGTGATGCACAGATTATTGGTACGGGGCGAGAGGTGCTGGCGCAGCATAAAAATGGCCATTTAGTGCCCGTCCGCCTCGGAATTGGGCATATGATGCAAGGCAAATCCCATTACTTTGTCGGTTTTATTTCCGATCTCAGCCAGCGAAATGAGATGGAGCAAGAGCTGAAAAATAATGAGGCCAAGCTGAGATCGTTGATCAGTAATATCCCCGGGGTGGCCTATCGCTGTATGAATACTCAAGGCTGGCCCATGGTTTACATCAGCGATGCGGTATTTAATATCACGGGATACCCGGCTTCAGATTTTGAGCTTCCTAACGCTAAACGTTTATTCTCTTCGCTTTATTATCCCGATGATGTCGATACTATTTACGCACAAGCACAGCCACCAACCTTTTCGATGGAATACCGTATGATCCGTGCCGATGGTGAGGTGCGTTGGCTGTTTGAGCATGGAAATTATATTTTTGATGAGCAAAATCCAGACGGGTGGATTGATGGTTTTATCATGGATATTACTGAACGTAAGGTGATGGAGCAGGATCTGGTGGCCGCGAAGAATAATGCGGAACAAGCTGCCGCCGCTCGCTCAGCCTTCTTGGCCAATATGAGCCATGAGATCCGTACCCCAATGAATGCCATCATAGGTTTTAGCGATATTTTGTTAGAGTCATCCTTGGATTATGAGCAACAAAAGCAATTATCAACCATTAATCGTTCGGCCAAATCATTATTGCATTTACTCAATGATGTTTTAGACAGTGCCAAACTCGACAAAGGCAAGCTGGAACTTGAAACCCGCGTTTTTTCTTTAACGGCTGAAATCGACACTGTTATCTCAACCTTGTGGTTGCAGGCCCAAAAGCAGCATTTATTACTGGAAGTGGATATCGCGCCAACGATGGGAACCCACTTTATGGGGTCGCCTGAGCGGATACGCCAAGTGCTGCTCAACTTAATAGGTAATGCTGTTAAATTCACCGCAGAAGGAAAAGTGACCGTAAGAGTTTTCTCTCCGTTAGACAATCAAGTGACATTTGAAGTTATCGATACTGGGATTGGCATGTCGCCAGAGCAGCTTGAGCGAGTGTTTGATGCCTTTTCCCAGGCGGATGCCTCTATGAGCCGTAAATACGGAGGTACTGGCTTAGGTACTACTATCAGCAAACAATTAGTAGAGTTAATGGGCGGGCATATTGAGGTTGAAAGCCGCTTAGGTTTGGGCAGTACCTTCCGATTTACAATTCCTCTCATTCAAAGTGTTGAAGACTTGACTCTACCGAGTTATGACAAGGTGTCACTGCCTCCATTAACAATACTGGTAGTTGATGATATTCAACAAAATATTGATCTGCTTTCAGTATATTTAACTCGACATGGACATCGAGTGATTACTGCCCGTGATGGTGAGCAGGCTCTATTACGAATGCAAAGGCATGATATTGATATCACCTTAATTGACTTACAGATGCCAGTAATGGATGGCTTAACCGCAGCAAGGCGTAGACGCCAACAGGAGCTTGAATTCGGGTTAACCTACATGCCGATGATTGCGTTAACAGCGAGTGTGCTTGAGCAGGATAAACTCGAGACACAACAAGTAGGAATGGATGGTTTTGCTAATAAACCCATTGATTTTTATTTATTAAATGTCGAAATCGCCCGCGTATTAAACCTTGAACTGTCCACACAGTCATTCAATAAAAATGAGCCCGATCTCAATGCCATCATCGATGAGCAAAGAGGGATACAACTCTGGGGAAGTAAAGCAAAGTTTATCCAAGAATTAGAAAAGTTTATCGCTCAATGGCCCGAAAAGTCTCGGCAGCTTGAGCAGGCAATTAACCAATCGGATCGGGATGCGATTGTCCAGCAAGGTCATGGATTAAAAGGCATTTCTGGCAATTTAGGCTTATTCCGTTGCATGGCCTTGTTTGTGGCATTAGAGCAAATGGCTGACTCAGAGCCACAGGTTTTAGTGGCTAGACAGCAGTTATTCAATGAACTTGAATCAACCATAGTGCCGATCACTCGTTATGTGCAGCAACTCGCTCACTATAAAGACGTGCAGATATCTACTCCTCAGACTGATCCAAACCAAGCTTTACCGCATATTGATGCTTTAATTGCGGCAGTACAACACCACTCCTTTGAAGAAGCTGATTTAACCGCCATTGAAAATCTATCGGTCCATCAACCCATGGTAAACACCATTGTTGATGCCCTCGATAATTTTGATTTTGATATTGCCCATACTGAATTAATTAAGTTGCGGCTTGTCATTAGCTCAAATAAGGAATAGCTATGCAGATTGCGACTGACGATAAGAAGACCTTATTACTGGTAGACGATGAGCCAGTTAATTTGCGGGTTTTGAAACAAATATTGCATCAAGACTATCGTTTGATTTTTGCTAAAAGTGGTGAAGAAGCATTGCATCTTGCCAAGGTTGAGCTGCCGGCTTTAATTTTACTCGACATCATGATGCCTGATATGACGGGTTTAGAAGTATGCCAAGCACTTAAAAGCATGCCTGAAACCCTGCCGATTCCAGTGATCTTTGTGACTGCGCTTAACGACGAGCATGATGAGGCGGCAGGTTTTGACGTAGGTGGCGTTGATTACATAGTCAAACCTGTGTCACCAACCATAGTTAAGGCTCGCGTTAAAACCCATCTCTCCCTTGTGCAGGCAGATGAATTACGTCGAACACGTCTGCAAGTTATTCAACGCTTAGGTCGCGCCGCCGAATATAAGGACAACGAAACCGGCACCCATGTAATGCGCATGAGCCACTATGCTCAAATCTTGGCGTTGGCCTATGGTCTCAGTGAGGCACAGGCGGATGACTTATTACATGCAGCACCTATGCATGATATTGGTAAGATTGGTATTCCCGATAGCATTATGCTTAAGCCTGCTAAACTCACCAAAGACGAGTTTGCTATTATGAAAACTCACCCCCATATCGGTGCTGAAATTATCGGTGAAGCCGATTCTGAGTTGTTACGGTTAGCAAAATCAGTGGCACTTACCCATCACGAAAAATGGGATGGTACGGGTTATCCAAATGGCCTAAAGGGAAAAGACATCCCGCTTGAGGGGCGCATCGTTGCCCTTGCTGATGTGTTTGATGCGCTCACTAGCAAACGTCCTTACAAAGAAGCTTGGTCGATTGCAGAAACGATGGCCTATCTTCATGAACAGAGTGGCTCCCATTTTGACCCTGAGTTAGTGCAGTTATTTACCGAAAATTTAGATAAAGTGATTGAAATTAAAAATAAATGGATAGATAAGTAGCCATTGGTTTATCAGGCGTCTAACTAGGGCGTGTTGACGTTTCAGGGTTATTTTTGCAGCAATTAGGCTGGCTTTTATGCAAGGCAAAGTCCGTGCAGTGTAGTTATTCTACATAAACGGACGATAACGCGGCAGAAAAGCCAGCCAAATGCTGCCCGAAGGGTTCGTCTGGCAAGCCCTTGCTCTTACTTTCTGTCATAAGAGCCGCTCGTCATTTGAGTAAACTACACATCATTCCTCGTTTCGCGAGCACGTGCTTGCCAGAACGAACAAAATCTAATCTCGAAACGTCAACACGCCCTAGCATGCCTATAGCTTAAGATAGAAATCCTTTGTCAGTTCGACCATTTGATTCGTGTAACTTCCCTCTAATCCACGGATGGTGAATACGGTGTGCACGCACTGGCTCCCCTTTGTTTTACTCAATAACAGCAAAACGCGATTGGCGGCTTTATTCTCCACACTTTTAACCTGTACCTCTTGCCTGAGATAAAGTGCGAACTGATTTAGGCAGACTTTAAAGCGTATAAGACTTTGAATCGGCAATATAAGACTTGCAGAACCCTCAGGTGATAAGCATTGGGAGATTGCTTTTAGCAATGGCTCAAATCCTAAGGTATGGGTATGGCGCGCCATCGCTCTATGCTGGTCGTTCGCCTTGGGGCCATGTTCGAAATAAGGCGGGTTGCAGATGATATGATCAAAATATCCGTAATACTGAGTTTGCTGGCAAAAGTCTTGAATATCGCTATGGATAATACTGAGCCTGTCCGCCCAAGGACTTTGCACCATATTGAATTGGCATGCGGCGGCGGCTTTTTCCTCAAGCTCCACCGCGGTGATCTGCCCAAGGCTTCGCTGCGCTGCCATTAAACTCAATAATCCACTTCCGGCCCCTATATCTAGAATGTGTTTTGCCTGAGCAAGCGGTGCCCATGCGCCTAATATCACGCCGTCGGTGCTAACGGGCATGCCACAATTAAGATCATCAATGTGGAATTGTTTAAAGGTAAAAGCCATGAAAACTCATTTATCCGATGAATAAGGGAATGCGATTTAAGATCGTGGCTATTTTAAAGGGCGAGTTGTGCTTTCGCTAAGATTTTTATGGTTATGAGTCGGGCGCATTGATGTTTAAAGATTCGTCCTGAAACGCCAACATACCCTAATCGCTCTATTCTTCCAATGAGATCGCGTTTGTGTATTTTTGTGCTGTTTTGAGTCTAAGTTCACTTAATTGGCGGTTTAATTTATTACCTTGGTAACTCATTGTTAGCAGTTAATTAGCATTGGAACGCTTTTTTCGATAAAAACTATCTTACCTGTTGTATTGGTTTTTGAATTCTGATATTAGTTTCGCCCCCATTTTTAATCAATTTTATGATTAACGGATAGGTGAACGGGTTTTTAGGTGAATAAATCGGCAATGAAGCCAATTTTTAGTTCATTTTTGTTTATAAACTCAGCAGATATCGCACATATTTACCACGGAATTGTGTAAACATAGATTTGCACTCCGGATGGGCTTTGTTTTAGCTATGGCTAATCGACACATAATCACTTAAGTTTATTAAAAACAATAAGACAAGATGGGGCTTTCCGTGCAAGACAATCAGATGAGTGTTGGGGATACATTAGGCTTAGGTTTTATGACCTTCGCGTTTTTTTTGGGGGCGGGTAACTTAATTTTTCCTCCCTTTGCGGGGATGTTAGCTGGGGAGAACATGCTCCTTGCTATGTTAGGGTTTCTCATCACTGCCGTAGGTTTACCTTTGGTCGGGCTCATTGCTGTTGCTAAGGCTCAAGGTAAGGTTATGGCGATGTTGCCTGTGTTTGCGGCAACGGCATTAGCCATTGCGATTTATATCATCATCGGGCCTGCATTTGCAGCGCCGCGTACTGGTCTAGTGGCTTATGAAATCGGTGCTAAGCCCTTTATTGATAACACCACAGCAACCATTATGCTTGGCAGTTTATCGCTTAATCTGTCGCAACTAATTTATACCTTGTGCTTCTTTACTGTGACTATGCTGTTGGCATTGTTCCCCGGGAAATTACTCGACAGCGTCGGTAAAGTATTAACCCCTATCCTATTGTTATTACTAGTAGGTTTAGCCTTATCTGTGGTGTTTTTACCCGCTTCTGATGTTGGCGCGGCCGTAGGTGATTACAAAAACCATCCGCTGACTAAAGGTATTCTTGAAGGCTATAACACTATGGATACTTTGGCATCTTTGATGTTCGGTATGTTGATTATCGATCTGCTGCGTAAAAAGGGCATCGAGCAGCCTAGCGCACAGACTAAGTACCTTATTCGCGCTGCCTTTATTGCCGCAGCGGGTCTTGCCTTTGTTTATGTGTCATTGTTCTTTTTAGGTGCCACGGCGGGTGATATTGCCGCAGGTGCTAAAAATGGCGGTGAAATTTTAACTAACTATGTGACCCGTGAGTTTGGCAATTTAGGCACTGTGTTGTTATCGGCAGTGGTAACGCTAGCCTGTTTAACTACGGCGGTGGGATTAGTGAGTGCGTGCTCTGAGTTTTTCAATGAGCTAATGCCAAAGCTGTCTTATCGTTTTCTGGTTATTATATTAAGCGCTATCTGTGCTGTGATTGCGAACGTTGGGCTGTCACAACTGATTAATATCAGCATTCCGGTATTAATGACGGTTTACCCTGTGGCTATTGCACTGGTCGCGGTAACCTTTTTAACTGAATATTTCCCTCGTCCGCAGTTTGCTCACCGTGCGACCCTGTCTGTGGCACTCCTGTTTGGCATCTTTGACGGTATGAAGGTTGCCGCAAAAAGCCTCACGGGCGAAGACGGTAAAGGCGTGACTGAAGCGGCGCAAAGCTTTATCGATCTGGTCAGTGGTATGTCTCCCACCCTGTCTCTCCTACCGCTGTATGAAGAGGGAATGGCGTGGTTATTGCCAACCTTAGTGGTCATTGTGCTGTGTTTAATGATTCGCGGTGGCGGTGCAAAAGCAGTCACTGCCGCCTAAATAAAGGCGACTGCCAGTCGCGGAGAAATTAAGTTAATATCAACGGCGTATCTACCATACGCCGTTTTTTATGGAGTTTTCGTGGCTAAAACCTATCAGTGTGATCCGCTTATTGATGCATTTCTTGATGATCTTTGGTCTAGTAAGGGCTTAAGTGACAATACCTTGAGTGCCTATCGCACCGATTTACGCCATTTTGATCGCTATCTGCAAAGCCAAGGATTGGGTTTGTGCGATGTGGGTCAAGCTGACGTCCGTGCTTACTTAGCTTATCGGGTCGAGCAACAATTTGCCCGCACTAGTAGTGCACGTTTGCTGAGTAGTTTACGGCGTTTTTACACCTATTTATTGCAGACCAAGCAGATTGCAGGCGATCCCATGGCACTGATTGAATCGCCTAAGTTAAGTCGGCATTTACCTGATTCTCTAAGCGAGTCACAGGTTGATAGGTTACTGGCTGAGCCCAATGTGGACGACCCCGTTGAATGCCGTGATAAAGCCATGCTGGAGTTGTTATATGCCACCGGACTGCGGGTGAGCGAGCTGGTGGGATTAACCATGGAGCAGATGAGCTTGCGCCAAGGCTTAGTGCGGATTGTGGGTAAGGGCGGTAAAGAGCGTTTAGTGCCAATGGGTGAGGTAGCAATAGCCGCCGTAGAACATTATTTAACTTCAGCGCGGCATGAACTCTTAGGCTATGTTCAATCTGACGTGGTGTTCCCTTCAAAGCGCTCGCAGATGATGACGCGGCAAACCTTTTGGCATCGTATTAAGCTCTACGCGAGCCGAGCTGGAATTGAAACTGAACTTTCACCCCATACCTTGCGTCATGCCTTCGCCACCCATTTACTCAACCATGGCGCCGATCTTAGGGTTGTACAATTACTTTTAGGCCACAGTGACTTATCGACAACTCAAATCTATACCCATGTGGCCCGAGCGAGATTACAAGAGTTACATCAGCAGCATCATCCACGGGGATAGGCTTTGTGGATCACAAAACCGTGAATGGTTGAATTTAGTTACAGTATAAATTTGCATTCTATTTGGCTTGTCTGTAACTTTTTGCCCCCATACAGGGTCTATTAACCTGACCCATATGTCGCAGTAGCGATTTACTTAATAGGAAGTCCCCATGAAGTTGACCCGAGCATTATCTTTAGTTTTCGCGCTTGTTGTTGCGCCTCTGGCCAGCGCCGCAACGGCGACCACTCCAGACACTGCTGCGATTAAGCAAAAACTCAGTGAAATGTTAGATGTTGAAGTGATTTCAATGCAGGATTCGCCCATCGAAGGTTTATATCAAGCTATGACTAATCGCGGCGTGCTCTATATCAGCCGTGATGGTTCAAAAATGTTCCACGGTAATTTATACGATCTTGATAAAGGGATGAAAAACCTGACTGAAGCGGCACTTGCAGGCCCTCGTTTGGCGATGATGAAGCCGCTTGAAGATCATATGTTGGTGTATAAAGCGAAAGATGAAAAACACGTTGTAACTGTGTTTACCGATGTGAGCTGTGGTTATTGCCGCAAGTTACATAGCCAAATGGCCGAGTATAACAAGTTGGGTATTACCGTACGTTACTTAGCCTTCCCACGTGCGGGTGTGCCATCTGCCAATGCCGATGAAATGCAGGCCATTTGGTGTGCTAAGGATCCATTAAAAGCCATGACTGAAGCCAAGGCGGGTAAAAAAGTCTCTGCCGCGACCTGTGATGCTAAAATCGCCGAACAATACGAATTAGGTACCAGCTTTGGTGTTAACGGCACGCCTGCTATCGTGTTAGAAGATGGCAATATGATCCCAGGATATCAACCACCTGCGGATTTATTACGTACTTTAGAAGCGCGCCAATAGCTGCAATTCGGCTAAACTTATCCCATTACCATTAAAGGTGAGCCTAAAGCTCACCTTTTTGTTATCTTAGCCCCATGATTGTTTAAGAGTTTGTTCCCTTGATCCATAAAATAATCCGTCGTCCAACTGTTGATGATAGCCATTTACCCGCTCACCTTCCGCCGCTGTTAAGACAGCTCTATGCTCGCCGTGGAGTCATGTCCGCCGAGTGTGAACTGGTACTTAAAGGCTTGTTAAGGCCCGATACCATGAAGGGCTTAGATCACGCCGCCAAGTTGATTGCCGATGCGATGCAGCTTGATAAGTCGATTCTGATCGTTGGCGATTTTGATGCCGATGGCGCCACCTCGACAAGTGTGTGTATCCTCGCGCTACGAATGATGGGCGCGAGTAAAGTCGATTATCTGATCCCTAATCGCTTTGACTACGGTTATGGCCTGAGTCCTGAGATTGTCGCCGTGGCGGCAACCAAACAGGCAGAATTACTTATTACTGTTGATAACGGTATTTCCTCCATTGAAGGCGTTGCTGCCGCCAAGGCCTTTGGCATGCAGGTGGTGATCACCGACCATCACTTACCCGGCTATGAGTTACCGGCGGCCGATGCCATAGTGAATCCCAATCAGCCCGGTTGTCAGTTTGCCAGTAAATCCATCGCTGGCGTCGGGGTCGCCTTTTATCTGATGACGGCGCTTAGGGCAGAACTGCGCGCTCGTCACTGGTATCAAGCTCGCGGTATTGCCGAGCCTAACCTTGGCACTCTGCTGGATATTGTCGCCCTTGGCACTGTGGCCGACGTGGTATCGCTCGATGCCAACAATCGTATTCTGGTCGAGGCGGGATTGCAGCGGGTACGCAGTGGCCGTTGCCGTGTGGGCATTACTGCTCTACTTGAAGTCGCAAAACGTAATCCAGCTCGGATTGTTGCCTCTGATTTTGGTTTTGCCGTAGGGCCAAGGCTCAATGCCGCCGGCAGGCTGGATGAAATGGCGCTCGGGGTCGAAACCCTGCTGTGCGAAGACATCATGTATGCAAGGCGGATGGCGGCAGAGCTCGATAGCCTCAACCAAGAGCGACGCGAGCTTGAGGTGGGGATGCAGCAAGAGGCGCTGAAAAGTCTTGAATATCTAAAGCTTAATGAAGAACAGCTCCCATGGGGTATCGCCCTTTTTCAAGAGGATTGGCACCAAGGGGTTATTGGTATTCTGGCCTCGCGAATTAAAGATAAATACCACAGACCCGTTATCGCCTTTGCCGACGCGGGTAATGGCGAAATTAAAGGTTCGGCGCGCTCCATCAAAGGTTTGCATATGCGTGACTTGCTGGAGCTAGTTAACTCACGCCATCCAGGGCTTATCAGCAAATTTGGCGGCCACGCAATGGCGGCAGGTTTAACCTTAAAATCCGGTGGCTTTGCAACCTTTGCCAAAGCCTATGATGATGCGGTGCGTGAACAATTAAAGCCTGAGCAGCTTACGGGGGAACTATGGTCCGATGGCGAGTTAACGCCGACGGAACTTACCCTCGAAATCGCCCAGTTACTGCGTAATGCCGGACCTTGGGGCCAGTCCTTCGAGGAGCCATTATTCGATGGTTATTTTAAGATTATCCAGCAGCGAATAGTGGGAGAACGCCACCTTAAATTAGTGCTTGAAACCCCATGTAGTACCCTGATGTTAGATGCGATTGCCTTTAATGTGGATTTACACACTTGGCCCGATGCGACGATTCAACATGCGCGTATCGTCTATAAGCTCGATGTGAACGAATATCGCGGTAATTTCACCCTGCAGTTGATGGTCGAGCAAATTGAGCCGATGTGATCCGCGCTGATAGCGGGTAAATAGAGGTGAAAAGGAATTTTAGATTGAAGTCATTATCAGACAAAAAGATTCGTCAGTTACTTAAGCGTTTTGCTTGGATATATGCGGTTTGCCTTTGTATTCCCTGGATTTCGGCGGTTTTGACTACAAAGGCTCAGGGCCAAACCTTGATTATTGGCATTTGGCCCGCGGCCTCATTATTTTATTTTCTTGCTTATCGCCACTTGGCTAAGTCCTTTCGATTTGAGATCAATCGCCATCTTGCTTTTAGCTATCACGGTGGTGGTTCCTTTGCTGGAGCCATGTATTCATTAGCAAAAGTGGTGTTGCTGGGTATGGTGTTGATGATATTTATGAGTGCAAAACATACCTAGATTAAGCGGTATTTAACGATAAATTGGAGCGATAAATGGAATATCGAGTCAGTAGTGAGCTATCGGAAATGGATTTTGATGTTATCCATGGTTTTATTGCCAACAGCTATTGGGCGCAGGGCATGCCTGCCGCGCTGCTGCAAAAGGCGCTGAGCAACAGTTTATGTTTTGGAGTATTTGATAAAGATAATCAACAGCTTGCCTTTGCCCGCTTGATCACCGATAAAGCCACCTTTGCCTACCTTGCCGATGTGTTTGTCCTCGAATCTCACCGCGGCTTAGGTTTAAGTAAGATGATGATGGCAGCAATTATGGAACATCCTGATCTGCAAGGATTAAGGCGCATAATGCTCGCCACCCGCGATGCCCATGGACTCTATGCTCAGTTTGGTTTTAAAGCGGTCGATACACCAGAAACCCTAATGCAAATAAGGCTTGAGAACCCATACCCAGATTTATCCAGTAAATAGGCATGGTGCTCAATAAATGATTTCCTAGGGGATGTGACGAAGTGGAATGTCCATTTGATAAGTATGGGTGAATCAAGGTGAAAGGATTAAGAGCTTTTATAAGGGTTGCTTATTTATCATTCTTGTATGTCATTTACCTGACTTTAGGGGGCATTCTTTTTGCGCTGCTTCGAACTGTGATGAGTGAGTTTGGAAATTTCACTGAGTTCATTCATATTTTTCTCACTATGACTATCGTAATAGTGATTCCTTTTTGCTTATTCGGTTTGGTTTTAGACTTCTTTAGGATCAGAGCATATTGTGTTTTGGTTCGGAGGTTAAATATGAAATACAGTTATTTCTTATCTCTGGACACTAAAGAGCAAGAAGCTTTAGCTCGTTCTTTGTGAAGAGTGTTATTTCTCTAAGACAACAAAAAGCCAGCATAAGCCTGTCTCTCATACACAAATCCCTGAACAATGCTCAGGGATTTTTTTTGAACTCATTCCCCGCATTGTGATCAGATCGTCTAGGGCTAAATATTCGAGGCGATTATGATGAAGATGATGGATCCAGAGCAGTGGGCGCAATGTCAATTTGGGCACGCAAACCTCAACGACCCAAGACGTACACAAAGACTTGTTTCACTGGCTACCTCAATTACCCAACAACCCGGAGTTGCCGTGTCCAGACTTCCCTTATCCCCCGCTGAGATTGAAGGGGCCTACCGATTTATCCGCAATGAGAATATTCAAGCCAGTGATATTGCTGAAGCGGGTTTTCAAGCCACCGCGCAGCAAGCTCGAGAGCATGACATCTTGTTAGCACTAGAGGATACCACCTCGCTGACTTACAAGCATGACAGTGTCAGGGAGGAGTTAGGTCATACCAATCAAGGGGATAAAAACCGTGCCATTCTGGCGCATTCAATCTTGCTGTTTTCACCGCAAAGCCAGCAAGTCGTTGGGCTGATTGAGCAACAGCGTTGGACGCGGGATATCACTAAGCGCGGGCAACGCCGCCAACATGCTACTCGCCCTTACGAGGAAAAAGAGAGCTACAAATGGGAACAAGCCTCCGCCAATATGTCTGCCCGTTTAGGCGAGCATATCAACAAGGTGA
>NZ_JAKZGV010000099.1:0-2619 GCF_022557375.1 Shewanella sp. MM_2022_3 | reverse complement strand
AAATGCTGCCCGAAGGGTTCGTCTGGCAAGCCCTTGCTCTTACTTTCTGTCATAAGAGCCGCTCGTCATTTGAGTAGAATAACTACACATCATTCCTCGTTTCGCGAGCACGTGCTTTCCAGAACGAACAAAATCTAATCTCGAAACGTCAACACGTCCTAATGTCACTCACGTTGCATAAGCAATGGAGCGACGTTAAACAAAAAATAAATGGGATAAACAAGGATGAAATTGAATATAGGATAGCGCCGTTTCCCTTAAAGTATCGCTTCCGTTTTTAACCAATTAAGCTAGTTCACTATCCTTTAGCCGCAGTTAAGCCGACTAAAATACCCTGGCGGGTGGCCAATCCAGTGCTTAAAGGATTGACGGAAATGGCTCACATCGCTGTAGCCTAAGGTCTCGGCAATCGCCTCAATATCTAGCTTGTTGGCTAAAATCAACTCGACCGCCCGTTGGCAGCGCACCTGATCAACGAGACGCTGATAACTCGATCCAAGCTGTGCAAGTTTACGCCGAAAACTGCGGTCGCTCATATGCAGCTGCGCCGCCATTTCATCTAAATGAAGTACATGGGGAAAATGTGCGCGGATCGCTATCAATACGGTTTCGATAAAGGAGGTGGTAAAAGCTGAAGGCGTTATCTCTGCAAATTTAGGGAAAGGATAGTTTATTGCAAGAGCAAGATAATTAAGGGAAATACTCCATTCGTAATATTCGCAATTAAACTGCACTTTCGCACCCGTTGCCTCCTCTAAAAAATGGCAGTCTCGACCTGACCCAACCAAATTAATTTGACTTAGCGTTATAGCCTCCCCAGTCAGCTCTCTGGCGAGCCCCAATAGTGACCCAATACTGTGTAAAAACTGAAATCCGTATTGTGCTTTATCAATACGACCCGTATTAAGCCAACGAATGCAAACACTGTCATCAGTTAGACGTACCAAAGAATCAGTAAAACTACCAACTAAACTCGGGTGATTAATCACAAACTGTAAGCAGGCCTGCAATGAGCTAAGTTGAGCAAGATGGGGCAACAATACATCTAAGCTACTCACCCGATAACTCAGCCCTAATTTAGTACCAATATCGGGATCTCCACCCTGTAAGCGTAAAAACTCCATCGCATATTCCACCTGCCAGACAAAGACAAACTGGCAATGATTAAGCTCAGTCCGGCCAACACCAATATGACCACAGACTTGCTGTAAGGCTTTTTCGCCTAACTGTGAGGCAATAAAGTCGAGAATATTACGCAGCTCAAATGCGGGATAGGTTTGATCGCCTACCATCAGGTTCGTCTTGTAATCGACGCGCTGTAACATGGAATATCCTTAATGTGATTTGTTCAGCTTTTAATTCCCTAGGTGATTAGTTGTATAAGATCTCGCTTATTTTGAATAGTCTTAAACCAAACTTAATGTTAAAAAAATGTATTATTTCATTTCGCGCCCAAACAAAACAAAAACGCCTGCATATTCGCAGGCGTTTTCATCTGTATTAAGTCAGTGCGTCGGCTTACATGGGACGATTTTTCTCAACTAATCGATTAAAAATCGCATTTACCGACAGGGACGCACCATGGGCGATTTTATCGGCTAGTTTCTTGCGCACCTGATAACGCAGCTTATACACGGTACGTTCGCCCGCTAACTGCATTAACACATCATCACTGGTTGAAATCGCATCGATAAGGCCTAATTCAATCGCCTGTTGACCGTACCAATGTTCACCAGTGGCCACCTTTGCTAAATCGAGCTGAGGACGATATTTGGTTACAAAAGCTTTAAACAGCTCATGGGTTTCTTCGAGCTCCTGTTGGAACTTCTGTCTGCCCTCGTCAGTATTTTCGCCAAAGATGGTCAAGGTGCGCTTAAAGTCACCGGCTGTGTGTTGCTCATAATCAATTTCGTGCTTTTTCAGCAAACGGTTGAAGTTAGGCAACTGAGCAACCACACCGATAGAACCCACGATAGCGAATGGCGCGGCATATATTTTATTGGCGACACAGGCCATCATATAACCACCACTGGCGGCAACTTTATCCACGCAAATCGTTAATGGGATCTCGGCCTGACGCAGACGATCGAGCTGGCTCGATGCCAATCCATAACCATGCACCATGCCACCGCCACTTTCGACATTGACAATAACTTCATCATCCTTTTCGGCGATGGTTAAAATCGCGCTGATTTCTTCGCGCAGAGAAGCCACTTCGGCGGCATCAATACTGCCTTTAAAATCAATGACAAAAACCTTGCCTTTGTGGTCTTCTTCGGCCGCTTTTTCCTTCGCCTTTTCGTCTGCTTTCAGCTGTTTTTCGTAGGCTTTAAACTGCTTCTTCGTCAGCAGTTCCTCCTTCAAACTGTGCTTTAGTTCTTCCAGTTCTTCTGAAAGGTTAGTGATCCTCAGTTCACCTTTATCCGATTTGTGCTTCACAGTGGACGCGAGGACGACAATAATCACAGCAACAATCGCAACAACAATAGTCACAGCTTTGGCCAAAAACATGCCATATTCGTATAGAAATTCCAAAGTACTCTCCGTTGGGACCTAAGGTGATCCGGTTTAATGCGCGCTATTCTAACAGCCTAAAGCGCCATAAAAAAACCCAGCAAA
>NZ_JAKZGV010000098.1:0-2788 GCF_022557375.1 Shewanella sp. MM_2022_3 | reverse complement strand
GAAAACAATTGTTCACTGTTAGGGATAAAAATTCGGAGACAGAATGACAAAACAAAAAAATAAATAATGAAAAAGAAATGAGTAACATACAGCCAATAAAATGTTTTTTGCCATCTAACCTTGTTATATCATCTTCAATAAAAACAGGTAAATTGTTCAAATCAGCATCCAACATTCTATCAATCGCTTTTTGTTTTTTAGCCAAAAACAACAAAATAGCCATCCATACGCCAGAAAAAACCACATTTATCGTCATCATTACTGCAAAAATGGCCTCGCCAACTTGGTGAATTTCTTTGACTACAAGTTGGTTTGCTGTACCACCCAACCAGTTCGCCATTAATGTTGCCATGCCACGCCATGCTGCATCGCCACCTTGCCATAAAAGCTCTTCTGGAAATAATTTAGAGCCAATCCATAAACTAATTGGCCCTCCAATACAAACACCAACAGTTCCGATGAAAAACATCAATAAAATCTTTCCACCGACTGACTTTAATGTAATAAAATCCGTACTCACTATTAGCAAAAATAAACTAAATGGAATTAAATGCGCTTTAAAATAGTCATCAACACTTGACCTGCTTGCATCTACCACATTAAAAAAACTAAATACAGCAGGTAAGGTATAGCAAATAAACATGACAGGGAAAACACTATAAAAGCGTTTAAAAAAAAGACAAGATGAAGAGTTTGAATATAACACAACGACAAGAAGTGAGATTAAAAATATAACGATTCCACACTCTGAAGAAATCATTTATTTCACCAACTTTCTAACTAGCATTATTTAAAAAATTCAAAAAAATATTAGACTGTAATGAAAGTTCATCAGACTCTCGCTGGATTGACCAGTAAGTGCGTTTATAATCCCATCCTTTCAAATCGATCAAACATAACTCCCCCCGCTCTAACTCTTCTTTTATAGCCACATAGGGTAAAACACTCAAACCTATACCCGTTCCAATTGCACGTTTAATCGCCCCAATAGTAGACATACAAATGTCATTTCTGACATAAACGTTTAAACTTTTTAACAATTGAACAGCCCTAATATGTGACAGAGAGGACTCATGGTCAAAAACCCACAATTGTTCACTTAAAATATGACTAGAACATGCTTGCTTTGCTACAGGATGTGAGCACCCACTTACAATGCAAAGCTTATCTTGCATCCATTGCTCGCATACTAGATTTCTACTTGCAGGCTTGGCATCAATGAAACCTAAGTCGATTTCTTTCTCTGATACCATTTTTTCAATCACCAGACTATTCTCTATTATGAGTTTAATTTTTACGTCTGGATATTTATCTTTAAATAATGGGATCTTTCTGGATAAAACATAGTTACCAACCGTTTTACTACTACCGATCACTAAACAACCTTTAACGCCATCCTCAGCAAAATTAAAAAGCTTCTCTAATTCATTTCCCTTACTAAGCATTTCATTAGCATAAGGCAGAATAATTTTTCCATGGGCATTTAGCTCCAAGCCACCACCAGCTCTTTCAAATAGTCGACATCCTAGCGAGTTCTCTAATTCTTTCAGAGCCATACTCACTGCAGGAGTTGACATGTGCATCAGTTTTGCCGCTTTTGAGATCTGCCTCTCGGTACAGATAGCCTTAAAGATCATTAACTGCCTTAACGTAATGCGCATCTACATCCCCAATAAACTCCAGTTGGAACAAGATAAATGAAAGATACATTTTTTAACATGACTGATATCTAATTTTAATAAAGCGGTCTATTAGACCGCTTTATTTGATATGTTCTAAAAAAGGTATCTTGTTGAAAACGAAATCAAAGTATCGTCAAATTCATTATTACCTTTTGAATCTGAGTACTCGCCTTCAAAGTAGCTTACTGCTGCACCAAATGTTAATTCCTTCATCAGATTATAATCGACACCAATTGAATATTGACTCGCATCACTATTATTTAATGTTTTAAGATCTGCACCAGCATTTTTGGTAACTTTACCCAGACCAGCATCATCTTTAAGGTACTGAAACTTGAAATCATATTTATTAACAGGAATACTCATACTTAATAAATATGAATTGCCTTTAACATTTTCATAGATACTGGATTTAGAATACTGATATATCGCCCCAACTTTTATAGATGAAATAGCAACACCAGCAACAACTCTTGTTGCCTCTAACAAATTTAGTCCATCAGCATAGGCGAGAGAAAGATAACTATTTCCTTTTTTAAATGAAGGATCACCATATACTATACTAACAGCATAATTGTTTTGATTGTCAGCAAGCATTGGATTTTTTTGATTAAAATCATCATCGAAAGCATATGTAATGCCAAGAGACATGCCTGCAACTTTTGCAGTATTGATCGTGACTAAATCACCTAACCGGTCATTACCTGCAATAATCATATTCATATCACTTGATGTAATATTGAATAGATCGACTTTACCTTCTGAAGTTTTGAATACAGTATCATTTCGCCCAAAAACGACACTACCATATTTAACCTTAAAGCCTAAATATGAGTTACGCGGTTTAAAAATATTTGTATCATCATTATCAAAACTTTCAACTCCAGCTTCGAACTTATATATCAAACTAAAATCTTCATGCACATCATAATCACCTTTAATTCCAACGTATGAGGCAAAATTCTCAAGTGAAAAACCATTAACCTTTTCATTACCAGAAATACCATGACTAGAGTTTGATACACCAAGCCACAATCTCCCATAAAAATCTAAGGGCTCAGATAAAGCTTGATTAGAACAAAGTAATAAAGCAACAGGCACAAAAC
>NZ_JAKZGV010000097.1:0-3079 GCF_022557375.1 Shewanella sp. MM_2022_3 | reverse complement strand
ATAACAACCAAATTTGAATTAAGCCAGTTAAATATAAACTAGGTTGGCAAAAGCACCATACTGACTAAAATAAGTTAATTATTTGAAATAACTAAATAAAACATGATAACAGGGCAAATAGGAATGCAACCTAAACTTGCATCACCTCACATAACAGCACTATGTTATTGCTAAAAAATCTACTCAGTCAGCGCGTTAACGCATAAGAAAAGATGCAGTTTCACTCAAGTTAAGTAGTACAAGTGACAGTATTTCTCACAAAAGATCCACAGACTAATGTTAAGCTCGGTAAATAAAGATAAAGCAAACAGACACATCAAGGAGAGTCGATGTCCCCATTTTATCAAGGTATCGCATTAATCGGACTGCTAACTTGTGCAGGGTTACAGGCAGAGGAATCTTTAATCAAAGATCGCGTTAAGGATGAACTGGCGACTTCAGAGCGTCCATTTGTAATAACGCCGCATAAAGTCAATTACATTTTACCCGCGACCTATAATCCCGATCCAAATATGAAACCCTATGCAGGGGAGGCCGCCGGAACAAACTATGAACTCGATGAGATGGAAGCTAAGTTTCAGATAAGCTTTAAGTTTCCAATTTGGTACAATGTCTTTGGTGATAATGGTCACCTATTTTTTGCCTATACTAATCAATCCTATTGGCAGGTATACAATAAGGAAATATCTTCACCCTTTCGTGAAACAAACCACGAACCCGAAATCTTTATGCTATTCAATAATGATTGGAAAATTGGCGGTGTGACAAACTCGTTTTGGGGATTGGGCGCTGTCCACCAATCTAATGGTAAAGCAGGTTTATTATCCCGTAGTTGGAACCGCATCTATGGCACGATGATCTTTGATGCTGGCCCACTGGCGTTTTCAACTAAGGTGTGGTGGCGCATTCCTGAGGATGAAAAAACAGACATCCACCAAGCCCGTGGCGATGATAATCCCAATATTGATGAGTATATTGGCAATGCTGAATTTGTTGGCGTGTATGGGATTGATGAGCATAGATTCACTCTCACCGTTAAAACTAACTTTAAAGATATTGACCGAGGTTCAGCAGAGATCACTTGGAGCTATCCCATCATAGGTAACTTACGCCTTTATACTCAATACTTTAATGGCTACGGTGAAAGCCTGATCGACTATAACCATCATAATCAACGTATTGGGATCGGTGTATCACTCAACGATATTCTCTAGGACGTGACACAGCACAAAAAACAGCCATAATTCTATGCTGACACAAACAAACTGCTGCTAAATTGCTCAAGTGCGAGCAACCTAAGGGAGCTTAATGATGATTTGTATTGCCAACAGCGGCATTTACATCGATAGTCGCACACCTTTTTAGCAGTAAGGGTCATCATGGAGGAATATGAGTTTTAGCTATCGAACGGTAATAACTTTGCTGAGCATGATTATTTGCGCGAGCCTTATCAGGCTCGCGTTTTTTGCTATTCCTGAAAAAGAACAACCCACGTTAACGACAAAAGATATTCGCCAAGATCTCTATATTCTGCTCAATCAAATTGAACAACACTCCGCATTTTATGCGTTGGATCCACAACATAATGACAACCAACTCGAACGACTTGCTGGACTGATGACTGAGCAATACCAAGATCTTGTTCCTACAGAACGGTTCGCAGCGGAGCTTACAAAACTGCTTAACGCCTTAAAAGATCCTGGTGCTCAAGTTGCGAAGGTTGACAATAGTAGCGCCGACTTACCCTTAACACTGAGACCCGTCAACGAACAATGGCTTGCCTTAGACCATAAAAATAATCCTATTAGTGCCGAGTATCCTTTTATCACCCATATTGATGGCATCCCCTTAAGTAAGTGGATTTCTGCCAGCCAAGCCTATCTGTCAGAGCCTGCAAAAAATAGCCAAGAAATGCAGCTGATTTGGCTTAAACGACTCAACCTACTGCGGGAAGACTTAGGCTTAAGCATCAAACCTTATGTGATTATTAGTTTGATAAATGATGATTTGCAGACAACGCAGGTCACTATTGCCCTGCCTCCCCCTTCTAAAACGATAGTTAAACCGATTGAAGACGACACAGAGATAAGCTTTGAACGCCTACTCACTCAACTTGATGACTTAGGGCCGACTACGGTCTCAAAACCTGACTATTCACTAGAACAGATAAATCCAACCACGGCTCGACTCAAAATAGATGACCTCTATGCTTTTGAACTCGATAAAATACAACAAGAAGAATTACGTAAAGGTATGGAGCAACCATTACTGATTGTCGATCTCAGGCAAGCGAAGGGATTTAGTCCTAAGTTACTAACCATGCTCTCGCGTTATCAGGATATGCCCGCCATGGACATACCACCTCATTCAGCGGTCGAAAAAATCATGGGGTTTGCCCATTATCGACGCTCGCCAGAGCTTAGAAACGATTATTTAAAACCGTTGAATTTTAAACCGCTTGATGAACTTGAACTCAGCCCTGCGCGACTTAACGTGTTGACACGGCGGCTACCAACTATCGATAAAAGCCGATTTAGTCCTTGGTTTGTTCGCACCAAACCTGAAGTCCTCACCGAAGGCAATAATCGTCTTGCACTGCTTGTCAGTCCCTTGTGTAAACAAGAATGCGAGTGGATCGCCTACCGGACTAAAGCATGGTCGAGAGTGAATTTAATCGGCGAAAAAACCTCTGGAGATTTTGCCAGACAATATCAATTTACCTTGCCAAATAGTGACTTAGAGATTCGATTTAGTAGCTCTCTCACCTATGATGCTAAAGGCGAGTTGCTGTCGGGAAAAGGCACTGAGCCCGATATTTGGTTACCACAAAACAATGATATTGAATGGCAAGGACTCGTGAGTTTAGTTAAATCAGCCAAACCCAAAGCCGTAGATCCAACTAACGGTCGACAAACCAAATTAGCCCAATCTCATTAGTAAAAAGCCAGCAATTTGCCTGTCTCTTGATCACAAGTCTTCGTGATTGAGAGACATGGCCAATTCGTAACCCTCAAGGATGGTTTGTAACCTAAACCATCCTTCCCACAATACCTCTACACAAGCCCGGCCTGTCCGCTTG
>NZ_JAKZGV010000096.1:0-3097 GCF_022557375.1 Shewanella sp. MM_2022_3 | reverse complement strand
TAAAAAAGAAATATTAATATCTGGTACTGCTGGTGATGAATTTTCTGCTGATAAAAGAATTTATTTATGGAAGTATAATGTTGATAATAATGGAGTGGATTATATTAGCTCCGCCAGTTTTGGTATAGCATCAGATCTCGTTGGTTATATTAATGTGGAACCTATAGGTGAATATAATAAAAACTATTACGCCTTATCTGAGTCAAATTATGACGGAGCTAGAAAATTAGTTAGATTTACTCTTGAAGGTAATGAGTTATCATTGTCTCAAGAAGTAGAATTTTCATCTAGTTCAGGTCAGTACGGTTCATATGTAGAACAGGTTGAATTTGTAAATAAAGATACCATTATTGCTTTACACCCTAATTATGATGATACTCATACAGGAAAAACCAGTTACGATTATAGTGTTTGTAAGTTAAGTATAAATGGTGTGATAGATTCTTGCGAACGTAAAAAAATCTTAGCTGATAAATCGCTCATATCAAATAGTACCTACAAGCTATATCGATTAGAGGGGCGTGATGATGTCATCTTCTCTCCAGAAAGGGTGGGGATTAATGAAACGAAGGTAGAGCCTAAGTTATATGTTTTGAAATGGCAGTCTGATATTAATGACTTTGTGGTTTTTCAAGAAATAGTTATCCCAGAAAGAGTTGATTCATCTAGATTTAGTGGTGTTGAAGCTATATATACAATTAATGATGGGAAAGAACTTATTGTGGGTAGTGATATGTTGTTGAATTATAAATACTCATCAGAAGATAATAAGTTTTTTCTATCTAAAATGAAGAATAGTGTTAGTTATCCCAAAGAGGCTATTTATTTAAAGAGTGAAAATTATTTTATTGAACGCTCTGGAAGACATTCTTATGTGTTTGATGATGAAGAAAAGTATTTTTATAAGTCTTCCCAGGTGTATGCTATTGCAGATGGTTGGTTTCAGCTCACTGATGACAAGAAAGGTTTTTTCGTTAACTTAATGTCACCTAATATTACAACGTTTACCCTCTCTAACCCTAATCCTCTTATATATAAAGGTGGTTTACCTAAAGGCTCTATTCCAGCTGTTCAAGATGTTCCTTTGGCGATAAATATTAAGAAGCATTTTCTAAATGGAAACAACCTTGTGGTTACCGGTTTTCAAACTGAATATATACATGAAAGATTGATTTGGGATGGTGAATATATTCGTGGGACTTTTACTAATGAAGATATGTTTGCCTCAAAAAATTTAATTGATCCAACACCAGCCAGTCCCATTCAAGTGAGAGTGAATATTCCTCCATTATCTACAGAGATCTTTTATATTACACCGACTAACGTTAACGATGCTCCTATGTTAACTGCGGAGATTGGTATTGAGTATCTTGAAAAGGATCAAGAGTATTATGGTATGCTTTCAGAAATTGTTGCTGATCCTGATCGTGAGGCTGTGACTTATACATATAAGAATGTACCGAGTGGATTAATAGCAAGTGAGGATGGAATATTCCACGGTGCAGTTAAGACTAAAGGTCAATATTTAATGACGGTCACCGCAACTGATCCGTTGGGCGCACAATTGATATTTGATGTGACATTTATCGTTAATGATACTGGTGAACCTGAAAAATCATCCGAAGGCGGTGGTGGGACTATGGATTTCACATTGTTGATGCTATTGATTACGTTGTTTTTTAGGCGTTTAAAGCATAATTAAATACTTAACAATTGAAGTTAATGCTTTGTGACTTGATGAATTATGGGGTGATTACGGCCTAGCGGCCGAGATATATCAAGGTCGTGGGGCTTCCCCCCTGATTTTTAAACAAAAGTCGACCAAGGAGGACTGCTCGTCCTATCCTCCTTGCCTATTGTTTTCACATCAGCCAAGACGTCCCAACGGAGTTGAAAGCCCCTTGGGCATTAAGCGTTCTTATGCTATCGCGTCAGACGCTCGTCCCTGATTCGACTGACGCTATCTCGGCATCTGATAGGCAGGATGCCTGAATGTCGTGAAGTGCATGGTCAATGATGTTCCATACATCATACTGACATTTTGCATTTCCCTATGGATCAGATGCACGAGAACGACCATGCCTCGCTCACGCAACGAACGCAAATGCCCGGCGGCAATTCCGAGGGGATGGTGTACTCCTTAGGCTCAGGTGTTATAGGTCGATTGCTAAAGCATAAAAATGTATCAGTACTATCTTTTGATGAATGTTAATTAAACCTGGTTGATGTTCTTGTTTTATCTTGGGTGGCCTATTTTTATCTTCGATTTGATTTTTCTATTATCTAACAGATTCATTTGGGGAATTTCATGACTACTGTGATGTATCAAATTCAGAATATTGATAATTTAATTTGTAGGAATATATCATCTTATGAAAATAATCGAGATTTGTTATCTCAAAATTTATTGTCACAGCTCAGAAATCTTATCGAAGGAGTTAGTGTTCTATTTCATCAAGGTTCACTTTCTGCAGAATTTCAATATCCAGCAATAGATCCAGCAATCAAGTTTGTAAAGAGTAAGTCAGAACTAAATTTTATAGGTAGATTTCATAAGTTATTGCAAATTAGTGCGTCACACTACACATTGGATGGTGATAATTCAGAAAGGCTCATGCTCAAGTATTATGAATATCTTTACAGAATAAAATCATTGATGTACAAAAAATATAATTTTATTATACTTAATAATCTTGAGCTGTTTCCTGTAGATTTAGACCCTTCGTTAACCGCTTATCATGAAATGATAGCAGGAAAAGTTAAAGGTGCTTATCAAAGGGATTCAAATAATGTTTCAATTGGTAGATATTATATACATAAAATAAAACCTTTTTTCTTAGGTGGCGAAGTTTATTATGAAGTGATTTTCTTAAGGGCTGTTAATAAGGTAAATAAGTTTGATAGGTTAATTGCATTTACTAATATTGATATGACTGAGAAATATGCAGCCATGTTAACTCTGCAACGTGAGACTATTAACGTGCTTGGTAATAATATGCCAATCACAATAATTAGAGGGTGGGAGGTTTCAATTAGACCTTGTGAGTTCAATAATTATGGTTATCTAATTGGTCGTGAACTGAAAGTCAGGTCAAAT
>NZ_JAKZGV010000095.1:0-1653 GCF_022557375.1 Shewanella sp. MM_2022_3 | reverse complement strand
GAGCTAGTAACAAGCATTTGAGCTAACGATGTCCGAATGGGGGAACCCGGCCGCATAAGCGGTCATCATTAAGTGAATACATAGCTTAATGAGGCAAACGAGGGGAACTGAAACATCTAAGTACCCTTAGGAAAAGAAATCAACCGAGATTCCCCTAGTAGCGGCGAGCGAACGGGGATTAGCCCTTAAGTCAGAGGGGTGTTAGTGGAATGGTCTGGAAAGTCCAGCGGCACAGGGTGATAGCCCCGTACACGAAAACTAACCTTTGATGAAAACGAGTAAGGCGGGACACGTGATATCCTGTTTGAATATGGGGGGACCATCCTCCAAGGCTAAATACTCCTGACTGACCGATAGTGAACCAGTACCGTGAGGGAAAGGCGAAAAGAACCCCTGTGAGGGGAGTGAAATAGAACCTGAAACCGTATACGTACAAGCAGTGGGAGCGGTTCTTGAGACCGTGACTGCGTACCTTTTGTATAATGGGTCAGCGACTTACGTTTTGTAGCGAGGTTAAGCGAATAGCGGAGCCGTAGGGAAACCGAGTGTTAACTGCGCGTTTAGTTGCAAGGCGTAGACCCGAAACCCGGTGATCTAGCCATGGGCAGGTTGAAGGTTGAGTAACATCAACTGGAGGACCGAACCGACTAATGTTGAAAAATTAGCGGATGACTTGTGGCTGGGGGTGAAAGGCCAATCAAACCGGGAGATATCTGGTTCTCCTCGAAAGCTATTTAGGTAGCGCCTCGAGCGAATACCATTGGGGGTAGAGCACTGTTAAGGCTAGGGGGTCATCCCGACTTACCAACCCTTTGCAAACTCCGAATACCAATGAGTACTACTCGGGAGACAGACGGCGGGTGCTAACGTCCGTCGTCAAAAGGGAAACAACCCAGACCGTCAGCTAAGGTCCCAAAGTGTATGTTAAGTGGGAAACGATGTGGGAAGGCTTAGACAGCTAGGATGTTGGCTTAGAAGCAGCCATCATTTAAAGAAAGCGTAATAGCTCACTAGTCGAGTCGGCCTGCGCGGAAGATGTAACGGGGCTAAACATACCACCGAAGCTACGGGTGCAATTCATTAGAGTTGCGCGGTAGAGGAGCGTTCTGTAAGCCGTTGAAGGTGAAGGGGTAACCCACACTGGAGGTATCAGAAGTGCGAATGCTGACATGAGTAACGATAAAGGGGGTGAAAAACCCCCTCGCCGAAAGACCAAGGGTTCCTGTCCAACGTTAATCGGGGCAGGGTGAGTCGACCCCTAAGGTGAGGCCGAAAGGCGTAATCGATGGGAAACAGATTAATATTTCTGTACTTCCGCTAACTGCGATGGAGAGACGGAGAAGGCTAGGCTAGCGCGGCGTTGGTAGTCCGCGTTTAAGGTGGTAGGTGGGTGACTTAGGCAAATCCGGGTCACTATACACTGAGAGCTGATGACGAGTCCCCAAGGGGATGAAGTAGTTGATGCCATGCTTCCAGGAAAATCTTCTAAGCTTCAGGTTAGCGGGAATCGTACCCCAAACCGACACAGGTGGTCGGGTAGAGAATACCAAGGCGCTTGAGAGAACTCGGCTGAAGGAACTAGGCAAAATGGTACCGTAACTTCGGGAGAAGGTACGCTCTTGTTGGTGATGAGACTTGCTCTCTAAGCTGACG
>NZ_JAKZGV010000094.1:0-3183 GCF_022557375.1 Shewanella sp. MM_2022_3 | reverse complement strand
TTTTTATATACCCTATAGAAATCGGTAAAATGTTCACGTAAAGTAGCTCTCACTTAGGTAAAGTGAGTAAATCCTTTTTAACATTTTATGCTAAATCATCACGATGAATTACAGGGATAAAGTACTTGGATAATACGGATATTATAATCATAGCGATGCTCATCGGTTTAGCCCTACTGCATTGCTTATTCGCAGCTCGAGTATTTAAGAGCCAAGTTAACCTCAGCACTAACAAAAAATGTTTATGGTGCCTGCTAAGCTTATTTTTAGGACCCATAGGCTACTATGCCTATCATGGTTTAATCCCTTTAGATAAACTGCAAAATGACTAGAACGGGTTGATGTTTAAGCGTTAGATGTTGCGCAAGCTCGCGAAACGAGGAATGACGCGTAGTTATGATACTCAAATGACGAGCGGCTCTTTACGCCACAACCATCATACTTTTGAGGCATCAAGTATAAAGTGCATAGCTCTATGCACTTGAACAATAAACCAAAAAGCGCGGACATTACCGCGCTTTTTCGTTAAAATAGCATCCTATAAATGACTATGAAGTAGCACATCATCCTCAGGCGCTTTTTTGATTACTGGCGCTTGGCCTTCAGCTAACGCTTGTTTGTAGCTTTGGTTCATTTTCAATGCCAAATATAAATCTGGCCGAATTAAAATGCCGCCTTCGCCTGACGGGATCCCCGCCTGTTCAAACCAGCCAAGCATCTGCCTTTTACGCCCCGCCAAGACTAAACGTATACCACGCTTCTTCAATAATTGATGGAGATCTGCAAGCATGGCCATCACACTTAAATCCAAGTGGGTAAAACACGGCACGGCATCAATAATGATGCAATCGACGGGTTCAGGCTCACGGATAAACTTCTCCAGTAATCGACGTTTAAAGTAAGTGGCATTGAAGTAGGTTAAGGGTGAATTAAAGCGGTAGATAAACACCCCAGGCACAGACTTAGCCTTGCCCGAATCATCTACACTGCGGATAACCCCTTTATGATCAAGCCCTAACACTTGATCCGTTGGCCGCATCACAGTCGCTAAAAACTGGAATAAACCGAGTAACACCGCCAAGGTAATCCCAGGGATAACGCCAATAAACAATACTGAAAACAATGTGGTGCAAGCAAGCAAGAAGGCTGAGCGGTCTCTGACGCGCAGATTCCATAGCGCCTTTAAATCAATCAACGAAATAGAGGCAATCACTAAGACCACACCAAGAGCTGAACTAGGGATATATTTCAATGGTGCAGTAAAAAACAACGCGACGATCGCAATCAATAACGC
The DNA here is from genome assembly GCF_022557375.1 of Shewanella sp. MM_2022_3. Classification (NCBI taxonomy): domain Bacteria; kingdom Pseudomonadati; phylum Pseudomonadota; class Gammaproteobacteria; order Alteromonadales; family Shewanellaceae; genus Shewanella; species Shewanella sp. MM_2022_3. Next base: position 1,889 of record NZ_JAKZGV010000094.1, on the reverse strand, counting down.
CGCGATGATTGAAACAAGCTGACTTTTACCGCCGTTAGCATCATTGACAGCTGTACGCGAATCAGCACCGCTGACAGCAAAACCTTGTGATAAAGCTGAAGCAATATTGGCAATACCGAGGGCGCGAAACTCCTTGTCCGCATCGATATCATAGCCATTTTTAGCCGCAAAACTGCGTGCAGTAAGCATCATACTCACAAAGCTCACCATGGCTAAGTTAAGCGCAGGCACAACTAGTTCACGGGCAATACCAATATTAAAAACCGGCGCTTGAAACGAAGGCAAGCCTGCACTCACCTCGCCCACCACATTGATATCGAAGCTGGTTAAGTTAAAGGCCCACACCAAAAATGCAGCCATTGCCATTGCACACATTGAAGCAGGCCATTGTGGACGATAACGTTTTATTAAGGCATAGGTGGCTAAGGTCACCAGTCCCATCAATAAGGTGGGCCAGTGTGTTTTGGTGAGATAGGAAGGCGCACCGGATAAGCGCTCAATCAAATAACGCTCATCGAAGGTGAAACCAAAAATCTTTGAGAATTGACCGACGATAATAGTGATCGCCACACCATTAAGTAACCCCATTAAAATCGGTTTTGAGAGAAAGTCCGCCAAGACACCAAGGCGAAAACGGCTGGCGATTAAACACCAAAACCCCGTCATAGCCGTCATGGTCATCACGAGTTGCCAGTGTTTCATGCTGTCGCCAGCAGCAAGTGGCGTCACAACTGCGGCAATCACGGCGCAAGTCGCGGCATCGGGACCAACGATTAATTGTCTGGAAGTACCAAACAATGCATACACTAACATTGGCAGCACACAGGAGTATAAACCTACAGCGGCATTGACCCCTGTAAGTTGTGCATAGGCAATGGCTACAGGTAAAGCGACCGCCGCCACGGATAATCCGGCTCGAACATCATCCCTGAGCCATTGCTTCTCGTACTGCAGCATCTGCGCCAAACCAGGCATAAATGATACTAAACTGGGAAACTTCACGCGCTAACCTCCATATACTCCCAAGTCAATTGCAACTTGTTATGGTTAGATAACTCACCTTATATCGGTGCAATACCCATGGAACCAACTTCTTCAGTTTGTTTAGGTATATAAAACCGTTATCTAAAAAAGTCATCAATACTATGTTGGTTATGGCATAAAGCCAATCATTAAGCGAGTCAGTATCCCAGAATATTTAAGCTTTTAGCCTAATTAGCTCTGCTTACCGTAGGATCATCGGCAATGAAACTAACAATAAACTGCCCATAAACCAGTTAAAATGACGTCGACGTTTATCCGTATTCAGCTTTTTACTGATTGCTGCACCAACAAACACCCAAGTAAATGAAGCCGGAAATCCCACCAGATTAAACACTAACACGCCTAGTAATGCACTGAGCCAAAAACCATCGCCTCCTAAGGTAAACGCACTACAAAGGGTAATGGTCGACATCCAAGATTTAGGATTAATCCACTGAAACAGCGCCGCCTCCATCACACTCATCGGCTGACGCCCGTCATCCAAATCTGCCGCCTTAACAGGAGAGGTGACTAATCGATAGGCAAGGTGCAACAAATACAGTAACGCTGCGTACTTTAGCACTTGATGCAACACGGGAAACACCTCGAATAAAGCGCCAAGACCCAGTAACACCGACAGATGCAAAGAGGTCGAACCTAAGCGGATCCCTGCAATATGTGGAATGGTGCGCATTACCCCAAAATGGGCACCTGAACTGGCGAGTAGAATATTATTTGGCCCCGGTGTCATGGTCATGGTTGCACAAAAGAGTGCAGCAGAGGCCATTAATGTCCAGAGTTGTGGATCATTTAAAAGTTGAATATCCATAAATACCTAAATTGTATGCATACAATACTTGACAATA
>NZ_JAKZGV010000093.1:0-3190 GCF_022557375.1 Shewanella sp. MM_2022_3 | reverse complement strand
CTTTTTCTAATTTTATTATTTGTCCACTTATATTAGGCTGCGTTGTCTCCAATATCTCCGCAGCCCGTGAAAAGCTGGAATATTTTGCTGAAAAATAGAAAGCATGAACAGTGCCACTGCTAATCATAGATTAAAAACCTTGATTTAAAATAATGACAATATAGTCAAAAACCTACTTCTGCCCAACAAAAATATCACAACACGTGTCAAAAGTAACAAATATCAAAATATGGTGAACTAGATCTACCATTAAAAATAGAAGCCAAAGTTTATATTAACTCTTTTATCCCAATCATCACCTACTTCAGGTAAACCTATATGATCATTATTGGCGGTAGAGAAGGTCATATTTTTACCCATAATAAAGTCGATCATTGTGTAGGTAGGACCTGCAGAAATCGCCATACCAGTGACGTTTTGCATACTGTTATCGTAGCTATCGTCATCAACATCTGGCGTCATTAAACCAAAGTCGTTGTAGAACTTAATGCTACCCCAATCTGTGTTCACGGTTTTGGCAATGTTGATGTTATAGGCTTGGCCCTTAGAAGCAATTTCATACTGCCAGCTTACTACTGACACGCCAATTTTATTAGAGTCAATAGCATCTGCAGCATCGTATTCATATTGCATGGCTTGCATTTGTAAATTCCAGCCTTTGTAGCTGCTGTCTAAATGCAATGCTACGGCATAGCGATCGCCATTGTTGCCCGTCTCGCTGTTGTAGATTTGACCATACTGCACAGAGCCACCAAAGGTAGTCGAGCCGCCTTCGTATTCTGTTGTATAAGTTTGTCGCACGTTTAACTGGTTAGTCTCTTCATTGTGATACTCAGTGCCATTGATGGTACCGGTATACAAATCGGTCGAATAACGCTTGTTCTCGGTCGCACCATACTCAGCACTTTTATAAAAGGCGACATCTGTATGCCAACCTTGGTTTTCATAAACCACTTTAACACCTACGTCAGAGTCATCTTCAAACCCTAAGTAATATGGCAAACCAAACCACCAACTATTTGATATTAACTCTCGATTACCAAAAGGAACCTTATTAATACCAACTTGAACTTGCAGATCATCATTTACATCATAGAAACCATAACCATGTTTAATGAAATTCGTTTTTGATGACAGTCTATAATCTGCAGATACCCCCCAGTCTCCTATTTTTCCATTTAACGTTAAAGTTGCAACATCAAAATAAAAATCCCCCCCTTTATCTTTTGAAGCTTGGTCATAATCTCTATAAGCATAGTTCGCTCTAACCGAACCGCCAAATTTAATTCCTTCATCTGGCGTATCCGCATAAATACTAAACGCAGACAATCCAACAATTACAGAAATAAACTTACATAATAACTTAATGTTCATCAATTACTCCAAAGACATTAAACTGATAGAATTATATTATTCATCGAAAAATGAAATAGTTATACTAGGTCGAATTATAGCGTGCAAAGCATATATAAAATGCCTTGCACGATAACCATCATTTAAAAAGTAACAAAAACTATCTTGTACTATAGGTTTTTAAAAATTTAACACCGTTATTTATATCAGGAGTGTAAATTCTATCTTTAGATACAAATGGAACATATTTACGGTATTCATGAAGAAATTCACTCGTACCATTCCCCATTTTTTGGCTATATTCTTTTGTTCTGATATCCATACCTTGTGTGGTATGCAACACCTCATAAGAGTAAATTTCATAAGCAATATCTGCAATTTTATCTAAGCGATTTGCAATTAAATTGACGTTACTAAAAGTTTCCTCAATACCAACAGATGTTGGTACGCCATAAATTGCAGCACTATTGGTCAGAGACATTGCTTCAGCATAAAGACCGGACATTGACTGTGCAATATTAGCAAAACCATCACCACCGACATTTTCCTTAGAAATTAAGTATGTTGTTAATTTTGTACGGTGACCGTCATCTAATTGGGTAGTACGCCAGGCTGAAATATGAATCACTTGAGCAAGTGCACGACTCAAAGACTCCAGCTGCACTGCTAGCTGGGTATTATCAAAATTAGAACCTGAGTTTACAAAAACATTTTTTCCACCAACCCGTAAACCATTAACATAATCGCTATTGCTGTACCATAAATCATCTCTTGCATCTGTATGCACTATTGGATTATCTGTCGTATGGTTGATTGCGGTATTGAGTAACTCTTTTGCTTGGCGTAATTCTTCTTTCGCTGCTGCTAAGATTTGACCTGATGATCGAAAACTTAACGGGTCCTGTAAATTTCGCTTAGCATCAACACTCCAAAGATATGAACCTTTTAAATGAGATAAAATAGATTCTGCCGCTTCATGTCCCTGTGGCCACCCTTTTGTATCGACTGTATGCCATAGAAAAGGAGACACGTTACCATTTAACGCTTCTAAACTAGACGCAATTATCACAGATGATAGATCGAGCAGATGCTCCACTTTTTTCACTGCCGTAACCGATTGTGCTTCAGCTACATTACTATTTGAGAGAATTGAAATACCATCCATCCCAAATGGCTGATATTTTTTCAATCCAAGCTCTTTACGTACCTCAGCTGAAGAGCGACGCTTTCCTTGGTACATGACATCCCACTCACCCATTAAGGCTAAGCCGACATGTGTCACCATACTCAAATCATTTGCACCTTCTGAACCTCGTGAAGGAATTAATGGATAAACATCATTGTTGATATATTCCATGTAGGCATTGGCAGCCTCAACACTCATCCCAGTAAATCCAGCAGCCATCTGGTTCAAACGGATAACCATCGCCATTTTAGATTCAGCTTCAGGTAAAAATGGCTCCATCCCTGCTGCTTGAATTCGCATTTGCCGCTCATTAAATTTAATCGACTCTGAACGATTCGGCTCATTTTCGACCGAAGACCCCGCGACACGCTGGTCTTTCAGCGCACCATAATTAACCGTTAATCCATAAATAGAACGCCCATCTTCAGCTGCATCAATAGGTGCTTTATAAGACGCTCGAATACGCTCCCAACCTTCTTTCGAAATGTTAACATCTTCACCGGACTTAGATATTTCCCAAAGTTTATCTACAGTCAATGAAGTACCATCAAGCGTATGAGTTGCTGCGATTGATGTCATAGGTAATATAGCGGCTATTACAAGCGGTATAGTTTTTAATTTCATGGCAACGTCCTATTATTAGTTTAATAT
>NZ_JAKZGV010000092.1:0-4195 GCF_022557375.1 Shewanella sp. MM_2022_3 | reverse complement strand
CTTCTGGAGCGTTATCGATTTGAGAGAAGTCTTTAGCTTCACCACCGTAGGTCTTAGCCAGTACGTGAGAGATAGCTGCAGTCAGAGTGGTTTTACCATGGTCAACGTGACCGATGGTGCCCACGTTAACATGGGGCTTAGAACGTTCAAATTTAGCTTTAGCCATGGTATTGCCTCAATCCAAGAGTCTTGGTGATGAAAACATACATATAGAAAAAATCCGATGCATATAAATGACATCGAACCGATTAATTTAGGTATAGGAGCTTAATTCAGAAAGGCTGGTGCTGATAGGCAGATTCGAACTGCCGACCTCACCCTTACCAAGGGTGTGCTCTACCAACTGAGCCATATCAGCAACTAAATTTGGAGCGGGCAGCGGGAATCGAACCCGCGTTATCAGCTTGGAAGGCTGGAGTAATACCATTATACGATGCCCGCGCAACCTAACTAAGGCTACCTAACTACCTAGAAAATGGTGGAGGGAGAAGGATTCGAACCTTCGAAGGCGGAGCCGTCAGATTTACAGTCTGATCCCTTTGGCCACTCGGGAACCCCTCCAGTAAAATGGTGCCGGCACCAAGAGTCGAACTCGGGACCTACTGATTACAAGTCAGTTGCTCTACCAACTGAGCTATGCCGGCAAATCATTTCGGAACGGGATATTAGGTAAATGTGTGCCCAAGTGCAAGCGAAAATCGACGATTTGTTTAAAAAAAGCAATCAAATGATGCTTTTTTACCCTCAAACTGATGTTGGCAAGCATTTATCCAGTAAATAAGGCTAGAAGAGCTAGAAACCGAGCTTCATGAATTGATTTTATATTGTCGATACTTAAGTCATGGTGTACTGTGCGATTCCTAAGCCGAGGAAAGCCAATGACGTCAAAAAATCCAATTCAAAAAGCACTCTATCTTGCCTTTGAGCGCGCACAGTGGTCTGTTTTGAGGGACGCAGTGCCAATGACGCTGAGTGAACAAGACTTGGAGAATCTTCGGGGTATCAATGAAAAGGTTTCGCTCTCCGAAGTCACTGATATTTATTTGCCTCTGAGCAGGTTGCTTAACTTAATTGTAAAAGCCAAACAACAACGTGGTTTAGTCCTTGATGAGTTTCTCGGGCAAAAGCCCTCAAGCAGCCCTTATATCATCAGCATTGCCGGTAGTGTTGCCGTGGGTAAAAGTACCACTGCGCGTATTTTACAGGCGTTACTAAGCCAGTGGCCCGAGCATCCTAAAGTCGATTTAGTTACGACCGATGGTTTTCTATATCCTCTGGCAGATTTGAAGCGTAAAGGGCTATTGCAACGCAAAGGCTTTCCTGAAAGTTACGATATGAAGATGTTGGTCGAATTTATTTCGGCGGTAAAATCCGGGCAAGCCCATGTAAATGCGCCTATCTATTCCCACGTGACTTACGATCGTATTCGCGGCCAGCATCAAACCGTTTCGCAGCCCGATATTTTGATCCTCGAAGGACTGAATGTTTTACAAACTGGTTTAGATTCGCCAGTCGATATACGTAGGCCCTTTGTCTCCGACTTTGTCGATTTTTCGATTTATGTCGATGCCGAAGAGCATTTATTGAAGCAATGGTATCAAGAGCGCTTTTTGCAATTTCGCAAAGGGGCATTTAGTGATGAAAAGTCCTATTTCCATCACTATGCTAGCCTGACGGATGATGAAGCCTATACTATAGCGGCGAAAATATGGGACACAATCAACGGTCCCAATTTGCAGCTCAATATTCAGCCCACAAGGGAACGAGCGCATCTGATCCTACAAAAAGGACAGGATCATTTGATGTCACACGTTTTACTGCGTAAATAATCTTATCTTGCTCTTAAACTGATTTCTCCGCCGATATAGGCTTGTATGCCATCGGCGGCTTCTAACAATACTGCACCTTGTTCATCGATACCACGACAGATGCCGTCAACGTGATTCTCACCCATGAGTAAACGAATTTCTTTACCATGGAATAGATCTGCCTGTTGCCAGCGCGTTTTAAAGGCTGCCAGCCCTTCACGCTCAAACAACTGTATGTCTCTCTTCAACTGTTTGTGTAGTGCAATCACGAGGTCCGTTTTATTTGGCATATCCGTCAAGCTAGACAAGTCGCTCCAAGGCTGGTCAATTCCCTTACCTTGGTCTTCCGACATAGCCATGTTAACACCAATACCAATGATTAATTGGCACTCGCTATCCGCCTGTCCGGACATTTCAATTAAAATCCCAGCAAGCTTTTTATAATTAAGATAAATATCGTTTGGCCATTTCACGCCGATATTATCAACACCAAAGGATTTCAGTACCTCAACTAAACTACAAGCCACCACTAGGCTTAAACCCATGGCCTGCGCCATCCCTTGGGGGAATGACCAAAACTGAGAGAAATACAAATGATGTCCATAGGGAGACACCCAAATACGTCCTCTACGTCCTCGTCCCGCTGACTGGTACTCAGCCACACATACATCGCCACTTTTAAGCTCACTGGTATGACTTAACATAAAGCCGTTAGTGCTCGGGATTTCATCAAAGTAAAAGCATCGATTATCGATCGACTGAATTAAACGAGCCGAGTCGATAAGGGAGATAGGATTAGCTAACTTGTAACCGCGGCCTTTGACACTGTAGATCGCCACACCATAGTCTTCCAAAGCATCGACATGCTTGCTCACCGCCGCACGAGAAATACCCAGTTGTGTCGCCAACTCTTCACCCGAGACAAAATGTTCGCTCGACAGTAATCCCAGTATTTCGCGTTTTCTCACCCAGTTATCAGACATCGAGACTCGTCTCCCCAGTTAATCCCATAATTCTTGGCTCGGCTTCGAGCTTAACACCAAAAACCTCATTCACTCGCGCAATCACATGCAATGCTAATCGACAAATATCTTGGCCAGTTGCATGGCCTAAATTGACTAATACTAAGGCTTGCTTCGCATGCACTCCCGCGTTTCCTAGGGCAAAGCCCTTAAGACCCGCATGCTCAATTAGCCACCCCGCAGCCAGTTTAACCTCACCATTGGGTTGAGCATAACCGACGATACTCGGGAAACGCGCAGCAAGCTGCATATAAGTCGCCGCGCTTACGATTGGATTCTTAAAGAAGCTACCTGCATTACCGAGTTCTTTTGGGTTGGGTAGCTTTTCGCTCCTCACCTCACAGACTCGCTCAAAAATCTCCCTTGGGGTCACTGTCTCAGCGGTAAATGATTGCAACGGGCCATAGGCCAATTTTGGTTGCCAAGCTTTAGGGAGGCACAAACCAACAGCGGTAATCACAGCTTTGTCGCGTAAGCTGCCTTTAAATATCGACTCGCGATATGAAAACTCACATTCATCGACCGTAAGCCTTAGTAAGTCGCCAGACTCGACATCAAGATATTCAACCCAATCACAAACATCACAAAACTCAACACCATAAGCACCGATATTTTGAATCGGAGCTGCGCCAACAGTGCCCGGGATCAGGGCTAAATTCTCGAGTCCAGGCATATTCTGCTCTAAGCTAAATTGGACCAATTCATGCCAGTTTTCACCCGCCTCAACATCAAGATAAAAGTGAGAGTCATCTTCGGAACAGGAAATACCTTTAGACAATACTCGCACTACAGTGCCATTAAAATCATCGGTAAATACGATATTGCTGCCACCACCAAGTACAAGGATTGGTCGCTTTGATTGATATAAAGATAAGCAAGTCGTTTGCAGTTCCATCTTGGAATGGACTTCAATCAATGATGAACAGGATTGCTCTACGCCAAAAGTATTAAACGGTTTTAGCGAGTATGGAAAAGACATGATGATGTTCTGCCGCGATAAAAGCGACATTGTAAACGCTTCACCCTAGAATTGCAGCAAACTGAGATTGATCGATAAAACAGATACGTCATGACTCAAGCTTTTGAGCTGTTGAGCTGTTGAGCTGTTGAGCTGTTGAGCTGTTGAGCTGTTGAGCTGTTGAGCTGTTGAGCAAGAGTTAAAGATGAGCACAAACAAGTTGAGGAAGCCTTGAATAAAATATCAAAAACAAAAAAGCCAGCTTATTCAGCTGGCTTTATGCTCTCTTATCGAGAATATTAGGCGCTTGGCGATGACCTACTCTCACATGGGGAGACCCCACACTACCATCGGCGCGATTGCGTTTCACTTCTGAGTTCGGGATGGGATCAGGTGGGACCACAATG
>NZ_JAKZGV010000091.1:0-4399 GCF_022557375.1 Shewanella sp. MM_2022_3 | reverse complement strand
TTGATTTTAAATAGATTAAATATAAGCCTGCCGTAGAAAATCATTCTCGATAATACTTAACAGTGTTTAAATGCACCCTAATTGGTTTTTTTACATTTAACGCACCAAGGGCGCGCACCAAGTCAGGGCGTGCTCATCTATTCTTGCACTATTTTGCAGCAAAAATAAGATTTATTTGGGTGCACCACATTATTAACATAATGATAATAAAACGTTTATTGTTGTGGCCTAATTCCTGCTATATCCAACGAACTGATGCCTGATGTTCGTTGGAGAATAAAGTTGAAACTCATCACCGCAATTATTAAACCTTTCAAAATTGATGATGTACGTGAAGCGCTCACTCAACTGGGCGTCCACGGCATGACAGTGACTGAAGTGAGGGGTTTTGGCCGGCAAAAGGGGCACACAGAGCTCTATCGCGGCGCCGAATATGCTGTCGACTTTCTTCCCAAAATGAAGCTTGAAATCGCGATCCACTCAGAGCTTGAAGAAGCTGTAATCGAAGCCATCATCCAAGCCGCTCGCACAGGCAAAGTCGGTGACGGTAAAATTTTTGTCACTCCGCTCGAGCAAGTGATCCGCGTTCGCACCTCTGAAGAAGGGAGCGATGCCATATGATCAATCCAAAATCTAAGTGCAGTTATCAAGCGTTACTTATCCTCATCGCGAGTAGCTTTACCGCTCCAGTATTCGCGGATGAGGCGCAGTTGAGCGGTGCCAACACCGCATGGATTTTAAGTTCATCAGCCTTAGTATTACTGATGACGCTCCCAGGACTGGCATTATTTTACGGTGGACTGGTGCGTAGCAAAAACGTGCTCTCCATTTTAATGCAGTGTTTTTCGATTGCTGCTATTGCCTCAATACTCTGGTTTGTCGTGGGTTACTCCATCGCCTTCGATACAGGCAATGGTTTTATCGGTGGGCTAAATAAAGCATTTTTAGCCAGCATTGGTCGTGAGAGTATGAGCGGTGACATTCCCGAACCTTTGTTTATGCTATTCCAAATGACCTTTGCCATTATCACGCCAGCGCTGATTATCGGCGGCTTTGCTGAGCGAATGAAATTTTCTGCGGTACTCATATTCTCAAGCACTTGGCTGCTGTTAGTCTATGCACCTATCACCCACTGGGTATGGGGTGGCGGCTGGTTAGCTGAGCTTGGGCTCTATGACTTTGCCGGCGGCACAGTCGTACACATTACCGCAGGGGTGGCGGCACTGGTTGCGGCAAAAGTGCTTGGCCCACGCAGGGGATTTTTAAACTCAGCGATTATGCCCCACAACTTGACCATGACTGTCACAGGTGCGGGCATGCTGTGGGTGGGCTGGTTTGGCTTTAATGGCGGCAGCGCCTTAGGCGCCAATGGTACAGCGGCAATGGCGATACTCGCGACCCATTTGGCGGCGTCGATGGGTGCCATCACTTGGGCTGGGATTGAATGGTATAAATTTGGTAAAGCCAGCGCACTTGGTATCGTTACAGGTATGGTGGCAGGTTTGGGAACAATCACGCCTGCATCGGGTTATGTTGGCCCAGCTGGAGCCTTAGTGATTGGTTTTCTTGGCGGGGTGGTCTGTTTCTTTTCAACGGTTTACATTAAACAAAAATTGAAGATTGACGACTCTCTCGATGTATTTCCTGTCCATGGTGTAGGCGGCATCCTCGGTACATTGCTCGCAGGCGTTTTTAGTTCGACTCAACTTGGGATCTTTAGCGGCTATGGTTTTGCCACTGTTAACGACACTATGATTGACCAACTCGGCGTCCAAATGATTGGTATCGCGGCGACCTTTAGTTATACCGCAGTAGTGACTTGGCTCTTGTTTATCGTTATTAGCAAACTCCTTGGAGGACTGCGTGTCAGCAGTGAGCAAGAAGTGAATGGGCTCGATCTTTCTGAACATGAAGAAACGGGTTACAGCCTGTAAGCACATCAACCTCTGCGCAAAACCTATAACCGTCAGGATACCTATCCTGACGGTTGTTGTTAGTTGCGTTTCTTCAGCCAAAGGGCAAGCTCATCTAATTTCATCGGTTTAGCGAATAAATATCCTTGCAGAAAATGCACATCACGACTGATTAAATAATCCGCCTGTTCCTGTGTTTCTACCCCTTCTGCTACAGCGACATAATTCATTTTATGGCAGAGTTCGATAATAGTATCGAGCACATGGGAAGTGACCGAATCTTGGCCTATGGTATCGATAAAGCACTTATCTATTTTAAGGTAGTCCAAGGTAAAGGTTTGCAGCAGCGATAAGGTTGTCTGTCCGGTGCCAAAATCATCAATAGCGACTAAAATACCAAGCTCACGCAATGCTGTAATTCGCTCGCACATATCCGCCGTTAATAGCTGCCGCTCGGTAATCTCAATCAAAGGTTGAACACCAATTTGAGAAAAAGCATCCTTTAAATAGCGAAATTTAGCTTCAATATCACTTTGAATAAAATGCTCAGGCGCTACGTTAAAACCAATTCGAAACCCTGGCTGCACGGAAAACAAACTAAAATCGGCTAAAGCGCGTTCAAAAATATAATTAGTTAGCGGCACGATCAGTTGGCTCTGCTCCGCGATGGGAATAAATAGATCTGGCTGCACCAAGCCCATTTGCGGATGTAGCCACCGTACTAATGCCTCAACCCCTTTAGCCTTACCGTCTTCAGTACAAATAATAGGTTGGTATACAAGGAAAAATTCTTTATTTTCGATCCCGCTTCTAATATCGTCGGCCAGTGAATAGCGGTTTTTTTTACGCCAAAGATGTAAACCGACTAACCAAGTAAATGCCAAAAAAACGGGGAGCGATAGCCCAAAAGATATCCAGAAGAAGTACCAAAAAAACGCTTGCGAGACCTCAAGTAGGATCACCAATTCCGAATTATCAGCCTTTACGGCAACAACTTTCCCATCACCAAACTGTGGCACAGTCGGCAATGTCGCGCCCTTCAACCCCAATACCACATTTAGCACAGGACGAGGAAACACCTCTGGCTGAATAAAGCTGTCGATAAAATATTGCCCTTCAATAATCACAACCGCCCCACTCGTTAGGTTGGCCTGCGTAGCAATAACAATGATGGCAGGGACACCTAAACGCGCAGGCGTTTCAGGAACAATAAAATAAGTAGGCTCTTTTAGGGTCGGTTCAGGTAAGAGTGTGTTCAGTGGAAAATCAATTTCACCATTTGTGGATGAACAATAAAAACCATGAGCATTAAAAAGCAGTACACCACGATAATAGGGCTTAAACTTCATATACTCATTCAGGTCACTACAATCACCTTGACTAAGAGTGATGGCATACTGACCAATTGACTCAGACTGGCTTAATAAATCCTCAAGCCGTTTGAGATTAAACTCACCAACTTCATGCACCTTTTTCTCAACCAAATAACTCGTCACCATAAAACTGGATGCGATAGCCAAGACAACAGGAACAGACAACATAATGAATAAATGCTTGCCTGAAAGATCGTACTGGGAGATGAATAAGCGTAAAAGTGACGACAGGCTGTTAATACGATTCTGCATCCGGAATCCTTATCTTGTTGCCGTTATAGCGATTTATCTTGGTTAAACATTGCGTTGCATATGATAAATATAAAACAGCTCAAATACTCATCCCCACATCACGAGTATGGCAGCAACCGCAATGAGTGCTAGACCAAGCATTTCTTTTATTTTTACGCGTTCCTTTAACCAGAATGCGGAAATCAACATCATAAAAAAGATTTCCACTTGGCCTAAGGTTTTCACATAAGGGACAGTTTGTAACGACATCGCACTGAACCAACCAATAGATCCAAAACAACTTGTAGTACTGGTCAACAAGGTTAATTTAGGCCGTTGTAACAGGCCGATTAATGTTTCTTTATCTTTTAAAACCAAGTAACTGGCTAGCACGATTGTTTGCAGGCTAATCACCAACAACAATACCCAAGCCGCACTATGAGGAAAACCGACATCTAACCTCAAACTAGCTTCTCGCACCCAAAGCGAAGTCAGCGCAAAGGCGCTGCCACTGGCAATGCCAAGGAGCACTGTGCTTAGGGATAGCTGCCTAAGCCCCAGCTTAGCACTCAGCAAAAATACAGCGATACCGCCCAAGATAACCCCAACCCAGCCGAGTAAGGATAAATGGGTACCAAAGAACAATGTTCCTAAGATTGCCGCGACTATTGCCTCACTCTTAGCAAGCCCGGCACCAATAGCAAAGTTTTGCTGCTGGAATAGCTTAACCATCAGGCCGGTCGCAAGGATCTGCATCATGGATAATGGAATGGACCCATCCACTTTAAATCGGCCTCGCAATGGGCCACGATGTAGTCGCTAAAACTCATCAGAAAGAGGACGGGTCCACCTATGAAGATTACTACAATCGGTTTAGATATC